>DASSQB010000308.1:0-3744 GCA_035702725.1 Terriglobales bacterium
CCTTTGGTGATTTCGATAACGACGGTGATGTGGATATGGTGGTGAACACCGTCAACTCTCTTCCCCAATTGCTGCGCTGCGACTCGCCGGGGAAAGCCCACTGGATCAAAGTGCGGACTATCGGCGTGAAGTCGAATCGCAGCGGCATTGGGGCACGGCTGCGCTGTGTGACCCAGCCCGCGGACGAAACCGCACCTCATCAGCAAATTGACGAGGTGCGCAGCGGCGGTGGTTATTTGTCGCAGAGCGACCTGCGCGTGCACTTCGGCTTGGGCAAGGCAGAGAAGGTGGATTTGCTCGAGATTCGCTGGCCTAGCGGCCAGGTGGATTCGCTAAAAGATGTGCCTGGCGACCAGGTGATTTATGTTCAGGAAGGCAAGGGGATAATCAGGACGATGAAGTTTGGAAAGAAGTGAGAAGCGGGTCTGTGACCTGCCTGGACGGGGCCGAGCCCCGTCCCCACACAACCCGCCGTGGAGGAGCGAAGCCCCGTCCCGACACGGAACACAAAGTCCTTCCACTTGTGTGCAACCTTGCATTCCCTCGGTCGCACTCGGTCAGAATGACAGCTCGAATAGAACTTCAGCGCGAGGAGCGAGGCGCGGGGTCGGGCAGCTTCAAACCAGTGCCTTCGCGCACGGTGTGGATGGAATCCACGGAAAGGTTGGCAAAGCGCTCCACCAGGCCGCTGGGCCAGCGAATCTGCAAATCGTCAATTTTCGTTGCTGCGCCCAGTCCGAAATGGACCCGCATGTCGCTGTTGGAATCGTAGCTGGAGCCGCAGCGCACCTCGTCGACTAAAACACGTTTGCCCACCTTGAGCGTGAGGCGAGCGCCGATGCCGTCGCGGTTGGAAGTATTGCCCACCGTTTTGATTTCGATCCAATGATTGCCGTTGCGCACCTGGTTGACCAGGAGGCTGGGACGAGCGTTCATATTGCTGATCACGGCCGCCTGTTGTCCGTTGTTCCACAAATCGCCGATGGCCAGTCCACGCCCGGACCAGCGGGCGGTGATGCCCGGCCCAGCACTCTCGGAAATATCAGTGAAGGTGCCGTTGCCGTTGTTGTGGTACAGAATGCGCGGTTCTTCGTAGTTGCTGCCCAGCTTGTACTTGTCTACCTCGGGATAGACGTGGCCGTTCACCAGCAGCAGGTCGGGCCAGGTGTCATTATCGAAATCGAAAAACATGGCGCCCCAGCCCAGGTACTGGGTGTGCAGGCCGAGGCCGGCGGGGAAGGTTGCGTCGGAAAACGTACCGTCGCCGTTGTTGTGGTAGAGGGTGGAAGTGTCGTCGGAAAAATTGGTTTTGAAGATGTCGAGATTGCCGTCGCCATCATAGTCCGCGACGGTGGACCCCATGCCCGCCTGGGCGCGCCCGTCTTCATTAAAGGCGGCGCCCGCCACCACCGCCTCGTCGGTAAAGGTGCCATCATGATTATTGCGGTACAAAATGCTGGGCGTGCTGTCGCAGGCGACATAAATGTCGGGCCAGCCGTCATTGTCGAAATCAAGAGTGGTGACGCTGAGCGAGTAATAGCCGGCCGCCTGGTCAATGTGCGACTTGGCGCTGACGTCCTCAAAGGTGCCGTCGCCGCGATTGTGGTAAAGAATATTTTTTGCCCCTTTCAGGCCGCGGGGCCCGCACATCACCGGCACACCCTTCCACAGGCAGGTGGGCCGCTCGCCGGGCTTGGGCGCATTGGCCAGGTCGAACTCCACGTAGTTGGCCACCATCAGGTCGAGCTTACCGTCGCGGTCGTAATCCACGAAGGCGCATCCCGAACCCCAGGCTTTGCCGGTGCCGGCCACGCCCGCCTTTTCGCCAACCTCGGTGAAGGTGCCGTGATTGTTGTGGTAGAGCCGGTTCTTGCCGTAGTAGGTGACGTAGAGATCCTGCCATCCGTCATTGTCGTAATCGCCCACGCACACGCCCTGTCCCCAGCCGGGAGCGCCCGCCAGTCCCGCCTGCACGGTCACATCGGTAAAGGTGCCGTCGTGGTTGTTGCGGTAGAGATGATTGGTGGGACCTTTGCCATCAGGGTAGCCCTCGAGGGTGGTGCCGTTGACCAGGAAGATGTCGGGCCAGCCATCGTTGTCATAGTCGAAGATGGCCACTCCGGTGCCGGTGGTCTCAATGATGTATTGCTTGGTCTCCAGGCCCCCGAAGACGTTCTTCATGGTCAAGCCCGCTTTTTCGGCGACGTCGGAGAACCAGGCAATGCGGGTCGGTTGGGCTGGAGCCTGGGCTTTGGCATTTTCAGCGAAAGCGGAAGGCAGGCAGACCATGCACCCGCTCACCACCAGCAACGCAAGGCAGCGGAGGCGCGAGTACAGGGCCGGCGACATCGTTCCGCTTACTATGGGGTGAATTGCGCAGCGGGTCAAGTTCGGGCAGGCCAAGTTCGGGCAGGCCAAGGGCCACGACCGGCGCGGACTTCGCTCCTCTGGAGCTTACAGGCGGGCTGCCTTTCTGATATCGTTTTTTCCTGCCAAACCGTCCGGAGTACCAGACTTGCTTCCTGCTTTTTTCCCAATGCGTTTACATATCCGATTGCTAGCAGTGGTATGCGCGCTTGGGCTGATGGCGGGGGCAACCGGCGCGCAAACCACCAACGCCGCTGACCGTGTGCGCGCCGCCTATGCTCGCGGCGTCGCCAGCGCCGAAAAGGGCGACATGGCCGGAGCGCGCAGGGCCTTCGAACAGGCTATTCGTCTGAGTCCGCGAACCGCGGAATTGCATGCGTCTCTGGGGCAGGTGCTGCTGCAGCAGGGTGAATTGGACCGCGCGGTGGCGGAATGCCGCAAAGCCGTCGTCTTGAAGCCATCGCTGGCGCAGGCTCACAGCCTGCTGGGAAGGGCGTTGCTCAGCCGCGGCGAAGTGGAAGGCGGCATGGACGAACTGCGTCGTGCGGTTCAATTAGCGCCGGAGGACGCGGAGGCGCGCCGGCAATTGGCCGAGGCGCTAAGCGCGCAGGGCGACGCCGGCATGGCGCTGGACGAGATGAGCCAGGCTTCGCGCCTGGCGCCGCAGCGCGCCGATCTGCACGACTCCCTGGGCGTGTTGCTGGCGCAGGAGTCGCAGTACGACAAGGCCATCTCCGAATTCCGTAAAGCAATGGAGCTGCAGCCCGGCTACGAGCCGGCGCTGTTTCATCTTGGGGTGGCGCAGTGGAAACTGGCGGAGTGGGACAAAGCTGCAGCAAGCCTGCAGGAAGCGGTGCGTCTGAATCCGCAGAACGCGCCCGCGTATTCCTATCTGGGACAGGTTCTGGAAGCCAAGGGTGATACTGCCGGCGCGCTGCAGGCGGTGCAGAAATGCGCCCAGCTGAAGCCGGATTGGGCGCCTGCGCAGACGCAACTCGGTTTGCTGGCGCAGAAAGCGGGCGAACCTGACCAGGCGCTGGCGGCCTTCCAAAAAGCGGTGAAGCTGGCGCCGGATGATGCCGACGCGCACAACAATCTGGGCATCGCGCTGCTGCAGCGCGGCGACGCCGATTCTGCCATGCCCGAATTCCGCGCCGCCATGCGCTTGCGCCCGCAGGACGGCAGTTACCGCAAGAACCTGGGAGCCGCCTACCTGCAGAAGGCGGATTTCGCCGGGGCGGTGGCGCAGTTTCAGCAAGCCCTGAGCCTCGCGCCTGGCGATGCCCAACTGCACTATGACCTGGGGCTGGCCTACAAGCTTACCGACCGGCTGCCGCAGGCCATCGCCGAATGGGAGACGGCGCTGAAGCTCGATCC
>DASSQB010000309.1:0-2768 GCA_035702725.1 Terriglobales bacterium
TCGAACCCGGCGCGCTCGCGTGAGAGGCCGCCCGGCCCCAACGCCGAGAGCCGCCGCTTGTGGGTGATTTCCGAAAGCGGGTTGGTCTGGTCCATGAACTGCGAGAGCTGAGAGGACCCGAAGAACTCGCGGATGGCGGCCATCACCGGCTTGGCGTTGACCAGGTCGTGCGGCATGGCCGTGGACATCTCCTGGTACACGCTCATCTTTTCCTTGATGGCGCGTTCCATGCGCACCAGGCCGATGCGGAACTGGTTCTCCAGCAGCTCGCCTACCGCACGCACGCGGCGGTTGCCCAGGTGATCAATGTCATCCACCGCGCCGATGTTCTTGCGCAGCTTGAGCAGGTAGCGGATGGTGGCGTAGAAGTCTTCCGGCTCCAGCGTGCGGTTGTCCAGGCTGGTGGCGTCGCCCTTTTCAAACAGCTTGATGTTGAACTTCAGCCGGCCCACGCGGGAGAAGTCGTACTTGCGCGGGTCGAAGAACATGCCATGGAACAGCGCCGTGGCCGTGTCCAGGGTGGGCGGGTCGCCGGGGCGCAGCTTGCGGTAGATCTCAATCAGCGCTTCCTGCGGGGTCTTTACCGAGTCCCGCTTCAGGGTCTGGCTGACCACGGTGCCCACGTCGTCGCGCTCGGGGAAGAAGATGTGCAGCTCGACTACTGGCGAGTCCAGCACCTTGGCCAGAACTTCCGGCGTGATCTCGTTGTTGGCCTCGAGCAGCACTTCGCCCGTGGTGGTGTCCACGATGTCGCTGGCCGCCCAGGCGCCTTCCAGGTCGTTGGTTTCGACCTCGATCTCGCTGATTTTGGCCTTGTGAATTTCCTTCAGAATAGCGGGCGTGATCTTGCGGCCGGCGTGCGCGATTTCCTCGCCGCTCTTGCCGGCGATGCGATGCGTCAGCTTCAGGCCCAGCAGGTTGGTGGGCCGCTCGATGCCCGGCTCCAGCGTCCAGTAGAGCTTCTTGTCGCGGATGGCCAGCCGGTCAACCGTGTAGAAGGTGCGCAGAATGTCTTCACCGGAGCGCAGGCCCAGGGCGCGCAGGAAAATAGTGCCCAGGAACTTGCGCTTGCGGTCAATTCGAACGTAGAGGATGTTCTTCTGGTCGTATTCAAACTCCACCCAGGAACCGCGGTAGGGAATGATCTTCCCCAGGAAATAGGTGCGATTGTTGGCGGTCTCGAAGAACACGCCCGGGGAACGGTGCAGCTGGCTGACGATGACGCGCTCGGTGCCGTTGATGATGAAGGTGCCGTTCTGGGTCATCAGGGGCACGTCGCCGAAGAAGACTTCCTGCTCCTTGATGTCGCGAATGCTCTTGTTGCCCGACTCCGGGTCCTTTTCGTAGATGGTGAGGCGCATGGTGACCTTCAGCGGAGCCGAATAGGTCATGCCGCGCTCTTCGCACTCATTCACGTCATATTTCAGCTGCAGGCCGACCGGATCGCCGCACTTGTTGCAGAAATCGGGCGTATTGGCGTTGTAGGTGCCGCACTTGGAGCAGAGCACGTCGCCGGGGTGGAACGGGTCGGTGACGATGGTGAAGCCGCAGTTCTTGCAGGTGGAACGCAGGTGGTGCAGGCCCTTCAGGTGGCCGCACTTGCACTCCCAGTTGCCAATTCCGAAATCCACGAACTCCAGCTTGGAAACTTCGCGGAAGTCAGTGATGGGAAACACCGACTGGAAGACAGCCTGCAATCCGGCATCGTCGCGTTCGCTGGGCAGCCGGTCCATCTGCAGAAAGCGGTCATAGGAGCGCTTCTGCACCTCGATGAGGTTCGGAATCTGGATGGTGGTTGGAATCTTGGAAAAATCGAAACGGGGGCGAAAAGCGTTGTTCTTGTTCGGCATCTACGAACTCCAGAAGTTCAGCGCAGCTCCAGGCTGCGATTCAAAGCGAATAGGTGAGTGGCCGGCTACCACCGGTCACGAAAAACTTCTCATCTCCCAAAAAACACGAGCACCCGCGAGGACAAACTGTCCCCCGGGCGCCATTTGCGGCACTGACGGTTGCTGAATTGTGTTTTTCCCGCGCCAGTTTGTGTGGCCTGCCATGCCCCAGCTGCCGCCCGGCCGCTCTGTCTTTTCCGGTACGCCGCTGGTGCTCGCCGCTTCGCGCGAAGTGTGCTGGCTCGCGCTTGCTCGTGAACGGGGAGCAGTACAAAATTAGATGAGCCCAACCGCTCCCCGGCTTCACGGAAATCAAATCGCCCGCCACCCGGCTTCTGGGCCCAGACGCCCGAACGCCGCGAATGGCGGACAACGGTAAAACCCCTGCTTGGGCGGAGCTAAGCGGTCCCAAGCTGATCCAGAGATCCTTCCCCTTCGCCTACGACTCAGGGTCAGGATGACGGCTGCGGGCTCCCGCTGCGCTCACGCCCGCAAAACGCCGTCACTTCACCTCGACGACTGCTCCCGCGTCGGTGAACTTCTTCTTGATGTTCTCGGCCTCTTCCTTGGAGACACCTTCCTTGACCGGCTTGGGCGCGCCATCCACCAGGTCCTTGGCCTCCTTCAGGCCCAGGTTGGTGACTTCGCGCACCGCCTTAATGACGTTGATCTTGTTCGCGCCCACTTCCTTCAGCACGACCGTAAACTCCGTCTTCTCCTCGGCCGGAGCTGCGCCTGCCGCTGCGCCTGCACCGCCGCCGGCCATGACCACCGGAGCAGCCGCCGCCGCGGATACGCCCAAACGCTCCTCCAGCTTCTTTACCAGCGCCGCCGCATCCAGCAGCGACAGCCCTACAATCTGCTCTTCCAATTGCTGCA
>DASSQB010000310.1:0-4768 GCA_035702725.1 Terriglobales bacterium
CATCCGCCATCTCCCAGCTCAGCCCCGGGCAGGAGGCCGGGATAAACCTCCTTCCCCTGCGAATCGTGCGCCCCCTCGTACAGCTTCTCCAGCGTGTTCGCCTGTGCCGAAGTCAGACATTTATCGGAATCCCCGCTCTGACAAACCAGGCTCGACGGGTCGAAGTGGCACTGCCGCGGATCATTCAAGATTCCATCCGTCACGCCGTCCTGCGCGTCGCAAGCGGCATTCACAGCAGCGGCGATGGCTGGCAGTTTTTTATCCGGAATATAGCTGGCCGGATCCAGCGTGGTCGCCTGCGCGCCGAACAGCGCGCTGGCCAGCAGGTGGGTCCAGAAGTTGGCCGGCGCTCCCGCCATGATGCCGTCGTAGTCAGCAGGGTAGCGCTGCGCTTCCATCAGCGCCTGCCGCCCGCCATTCGAGCAGCTCGCAAAATACGAATGCTGCGGCCGCTCGCCATAGAACGCCTTCGTCATCGCCTGGCCTACCTGGGTCATCTCGTGGATGGCGCGGTAGCCGAAATCAATAATCTTCTCTCTATGCCCCAGGGCCCACTTCGCATCCGTTCCCGAGGCCGCATGACCGGTGTCCGTCCCTGCAGTGGCATAGCCTTCGCTGATGGCCAGGCCCAGCAGGCGATAGGCAATCTCGCCCGCGAACCCGCCGTTCCCCTGGCCTTGAAATTTGCCATTCCAGCCGCTAGTTGGCAGCCACACCTCAATCTTGATCTCCGAATCCGCGCTCGGTCTCGCCACCGCCTTGACCCGGCAGAAAGGCGCCAGCGTCTTGTAGAAAACAGGATCGCCACGCAGCCAGGGCGATAAGGTCTCCGGTGGCGTAAACGCACCCGCAGCCACCATCTGCGCCGATGTGATCTGGACCTTCGGCAAACGCAGCTTCGCCAGCTTCTCGCAGTTTTGTTCCGAATAAGCTTTCTTCGCTGCCACGGTGCCGCACAGTGCTGCCCCCACCACCAGCACTCCCAGTATCTTGGCTCTCAAGCGCTCCTCCCTTGCTTCACTTTCCAGCCGGCGTTATGTCGGTGACCGGCAAATCCCAATGCCCCTTTAGTATCTCGAACCGCCTCTGCTCCTCGCGTTTGTACGTTTCCTGGTCTGGCCATAGCTGCTTAATGAACGTCTCCTCCTGCGGATCAGCGGTGGTGGCCACAGTCGAATTCTTGAACCGGATCGTCACCCTGTAATCCCAGCGCCCATCCTCGGTCATGTGATTGGCCGGAGTCTCAATCTTCACCCCCAGCATGCGTCCGCTCTCCACCTCCTTCTTCAGCAGCGGGTAGTGATTCTTCAGGAAAAGGTTTAAAAACTCCTGCTGATGTCCCCACTGCACCTTGTAGTAGTACTCCATGGTGTAAGGCTGGTTTGCTCCACCCTGGGGCGGCGCCCCCTGCGCCATAAGCGGCAATCCGACGGCGCAAATCCATAGCGACAACAGAAGGTTCCTCATCGCTCCTCCTCGGCTCGCAAGTCCAGGCTCGGCAAGCCGCTCGGATTGTAGACGCCTGCGCCCCAGCTATCAATTTGTTAGGGCGTACGCATGCGCCGCAAAAACGGATTTTCGAATTGCCTTCCTCCGTGTCTCTGTCTCTCTGTGGTGTAATTGAAATCTATGCCCGCCGAAGTCGAAATCAAATTTGAAGTCTCTGACGTCCCCGCGTTGGAAGCCAGACTGCGCGTTCTCGGTTTCGATCTGGCAACCCCCAGCACCCACGAACTGAACACCCTCTACGACACCCCGGCTGGCAAATTGCGCACGAGCGGCCAACTGCTTCGCCTGCGCCAATATGGCGATAAATGGACGTTGACTCACAAAGCTCGCGGCAGAAAGGGAATTCACAAGACTCGGGCGGAAACCGAAACTCAGCTTGCTGATGGCCAGAGCATGCACTCTATCCTGCTGGCCCTCGGCCACTTACCTGCATTCCAGTATGAAAAATTTCGCGCCGAGTGGAGCGATGCCGAAGGGCACGTCGTCGTGGATCAGACTCCAATTGGCAACTTCGCGGAAATAGAAGGCCCGCCCGAGTGGATTGACAGTACGGCCGAGCGCCTGGGCGTTGATCCTAAGCAGTACATCACGAAGAACTACGCCGAGCTGTTTGCGGACTGGAAGCGGCGTACCGCAAGTCCTGCCAAAGCAATGACTTTCGCCGAAACCGCGACTCAAAAACCCGAAACGTAAAGAACTGTAACAACGACTTTACAGTTCTTTACCCCATTTAACTTACTTTTTACATTGGTTTTTGCTTTTACGTGGTTCTATGTATGTGTGCAGCAGAGGTTCCGAGCTGCCTTAATTCAAACCATGACATCCCCCACCTTAAGCGCGGAAAGACAGTTCATTGACCTGATTGCCGGTGAAATGGCCAGCGGTGTGCACGCCGCCGTGCGTCACTGGATGGGCGAAATCGAGCAGGTACTCGACAGCGACCTGAGTGACGGGGCCAAGCTGCAGCGAATTCGCGCGATTGCCACCAGCGCCGGCTGCAACTCATTGAAAGAACACGGCCCGATTGTCTAGCTGGAAATCCCTGCCGGGTTGGGAGAAATCGCCAGAGTTACCTCCAACACGGGCCAACAAGCGGCTACAATTGCACTAGCAAAATGCGATATTCTGGCCTGCCCTCCTGGCTGGCAAGCTCATGGTGTGGGAGCATCGTAAACCACTAGTGTGACGCCGAAGACGGAAATCCCGCCCGAGCAAGCCGCTTCCGAGTATTCGTTACCAGGCGTGTCCGAAGACGGACTCTCCGACTACGAATTGAACCTATTGCCGCCGCCCAACCTCAGCTACTCTTGGTGGCGCACACTGGCCTCCAGCCTCCGCGACCGTATCGCCCCGGAAAACCTTCCACCGCTTGAGCTTACCTCGCATCCTGTGAACCTGGGCATGCTGCCCGGCGACATGCTCACTATGCCCTGGTATCGCACCATTTTCACGAACCTGGGCAACGTCATCACGCCGGAGACGCTCCCGCCTCTGGAGTTGGAATCGCAGCCGGTGGACGTGGGTGAGCTTATCGCTGATCGCATGAGCCATCCCTGGTTCAGCTCGCTCTGGCGGAGCGTGCGTGACGGCATTAACCCGGAAAAGGTGCCTCCCCTGCAGCTGACGGCGCAGCCCGTGGACCCCTACGTCGCCTCCGAAAAGGTGCTGCGCGCGCCGCATTGGTCGTCGCTGATTGATACGCCCAAGGTTTTCCTGCCGGATGAGCCGGAAGTTGAGAATCAGAAGCCTGCGGTGCCGGGAGCCCCGCCCGTGCCGCGCCGTAAGCCCATTCACGTGGATATTGACTTCACCCACGTGATGGTCAGCCAGCTCAAGGACGACCTGTCTCGCTCCCGTTTGCGCGAGGCGTTCTGGATGTCGGTGGTGGCGCACATGACCGTCGTGATTCTCATCATCATGGCGCCTAAGTATCTGCCCGGCTACAAAAGGGGGGTGGCGCTGATTTCCGCCGCCGACCTGATGCGCAGCAAGCAGGTGACTTTCCTGGAACTGCCGCCGGACCTGGAGAAGAATGTTCCCAAGCCCGACACCAACATTCTTTCCGACAAGAACCGGATCGCGCAGTCGCGCCACCCCACGATTGACAAGAAAACCCTGCAGGAACTGCGCGACATGAGGCGGGCGGGCGCTCCAGGAGCGCCATCCGCTCCTGCGCAGCCCAGCCCGGCGGTTCCAGCTCAGGCGCAGCAGATGGCGCAGGCGCAGCCCTCGCCGAATCCGGCGGGAGGAGGCTCTCCGGAGCAGAGTAATCCGCAGCAATCGCAAATCCAGCTGCCGCAAGCGCGCAAGGGCGGGCCAAATCCGTTTCAGCAGCCGCTTTCGGCCGGCGCTGCCATTCAGCAGGCGACGCGCGATGCTGCCGCAGCACGCGGCAGCATCGGCGGCGGCGCGGGCGGCCAGTTCGGCCTGGGCACCGGACCCCACGGCGGTATCGCCAGCAACCTGGAGATTCTCAGCGATACCCAGGGCGTGGACTTCGGCCCTTACCTCAGCCGGGTGGTCCAGGTGGTACGCATCAACTGGTACAACCTGATTCCGGAAGTGGCGCGCCCACCGCTGCTGAAGAAGGGCAAGGTGTCAATTCAGTTCGCCATCATGCCTAACGGCAGCGTAGCCGGCATGCAGCTGGCGGGCCCTTCTGGCGACGTCTCGCTCGATCGCGCGGCCTGGGGCGGCATCACTGCCTCTAGTCCCTTCGAACCCCTGCCGCACGAGTTCCACGGCCCCTACTTAGCCCTGCGTTTCAATTTCTACTACAACCCCAACAAGGGCGACATGCTGCAGTAGGGCCGCTACCTGCATTTCTTCTATCGGAAGGTGTCGCGAGCTTGGCCGGCACTGTTTGCCCTGACGGGGTGTGCTATTTCAGCCCGCTGACAACGAACAGGCTGCTAGTCTCGCGAGTGCCGCCGTAGACATAGTAGCGGCCATCAGGCGTCATCAACACGCCATTGATTCGTTCCAAGCCCGTGGTGTCAGAGGGATGCAACTGCCGGACGAATTTGCGGGTGCCGCTCTGGAAATCGAAGCGGTAAATGTTCACCGGCAGGTCGCCGTTGCGGACAAAGAAGCTGTGGTTATCAGTAGTGTGGCCGATGGGCTCATCCCCGGCCGTCCAGTTGGGCAAGGGTACTGGCTGGCCTTGATCTACCGGGTACAACACCGCTTTATGCTGAGCATCCTGCGCCAGCACATATTTCCCGTCCGCCGTGTAAATCCCAAAATACGCTTGCGCTCC
>DASSQB010000311.1:0-5356 GCA_035702725.1 Terriglobales bacterium
GTCGGCGCCGCTGCGCTGCGCCACATCCAGAATCTTTTCGATATTGAGATAGGACTCGGTCGCCGCAGCCGGACCGATGAAGTAGGCCTCGTCGGCGTGGCGCACGTGCAGTGACGCCCGGTCCACCTCGGAATACACCGCAACCGAGGGAATGCCCAGTTCGCGGCAGGCGCGCATCACGCGCACCGCGATCTCCCCCCGGTTAGCGATCAGGATCTTCTTAAACATGCGGTCTTATGTGAGCTGCGGCTAGCATTACAAACTTCTGATTCTAATTCACCCTGGCGGGGCTTGTGTGGGCACGGGGCTCTGCCCTGGCCTGGCTTGTGTGGGCACGGGGCTCTGTCCCGTGCTGGGCGGGGCAAAGCCCCGCCCCCACACAGGTACTCGCAAAATCAAAACGCCCCTCCCGCCTTGAGCGGAAGGGGCGCTGTCCTGAGGAGGGAGGGAAACCCTACTGGTTCGAGCTCGTCGGCTGCTCCACGATGCCGCCCGGGGTCTGGGCTGCCTTGGCTGCCTTCGCCTTCTTTGTGGCCATGGTCTTGTCCACCCACTCATCGGCCGTCTTCAAATCAGCCGTCTGCTGGTCGGGCGTCTCGCACTCCGTATCCGCCTTTTCGCGGTACATGAGATTCATGTAGGCCATGGCGTCGTCGTAGTCGGGTCGCAACTGCAGCGCCTTATTGAGCGCGTCAATCCCGTCCTGGACGTTGGCGCCGTTGGTGTCCTTCAGGTGCTGGCAGACTTTCTTGTCCTTTAGCGTCTCATCCGGCTTCAGTCCCAGCTTGGCGCGCTCTTCCATGCGCGGCTGGTAGCACTGGGTCCAGTCAATCACGCCGACCGAGTAGTAGGCCTCGGGATCGTTGGGATCTACCTGCGAAGCCTTGCGGTAATACTCCTTGGCCTGGTCGAACTTCTTCATCTGCAAGTAAAGGTAGGCGATTCCCTTCACGCTGTTGATCTGCTGCTCGCGCGTGGGATTGCGTCCCAGTACCTGCTTGTACTGGTCAATCGCCTGCTCCGCGTTGCGGTTATTATCCGGCGTGTCTGCGCCAGGAACATACTGCTGCGCATACGCTGTGGCCAGGTAAAGGCGCGCATTGAGCAGCGATGGATCCATGGCCACCGCATTCTGGAACCGGTTAATCGCCTCTTCGTACTTGGCGTTCTTGTAAGCCTGAACGCCCTTGTTTAGCTGGTCGCGCGCCTTCAGCTTGTTGCAACCGGCGGCGAAAAGCAGCGCCAGGGCGGCGGCCGACAACGTCAGAATTCGCACGCTTCTGTTCATGTGGTTTATTAGTCCCCCTCGCTGATAAAGCTAAGGGCCTCCCTTGCCTGTTGTGGGGCGGAATTCCGGCTCCTGGCGCAGCCCAACCGCAATGCCGCGAACCGCGGCCCAGGGCGGCGTTCGCGCCGCCCCGGCCGGAAACTGCCCTGCTGACTAGTTGCCCGCCTCGATCTTGGCGGTGATGAGCCCAACCTTGTCCACACCGGCGGCGTGCGCGATGTCAATGACGTTGGCCACATCGGCGAAAGGAATGCCGTTGTCGCCTTTCACGAACATCACTTTTTCCGCGCGCGTCTTGTAGATGTCGGTGAGCCGCTGCTGAAGATTGTTCCAGTTCGCATCTTCCTGGTTGACCTTCAGGCCCGGCTCCTGGCCTGGACCGCGGTCAATTACCTGCACCACGATGGTTCGGTCGGGCTGGTTCGGCTGCTGCTTCTGGTTGGGCGGCGGCGGCTGCGGCACCAGCGCGTCCAGTCCCTTGGGCGTGAGCGGCGTGATGACCATGAAGATGATCAGCAGCACCAGCAGCACGTCAATCAGCGGGGTGACGTTCATGTCCGCAGTGGGACCGCCACCTGAACCTCCAACTGCCATTCCCATAGTCGCTTCTCCTACTGCCCTGTGGGCGCGATAGGCGCCGCGGGCGGGGTTGCGCCGGTAGTCTTGCGCTGCTCGGTCAGCAGGCCCAGGTCATCCACGCCTGCCGCGCGCACGTTATCCACCACCTCAACCACCGTGCCGTACTTGGCGCGGGCGTCGGCGCGGATAAAAACGCGCTTGTCTACGCGGTTGGCCAGACGATCCTTGATTTTCTCCGTCAGCGCGTCGGGTGTGATCATGTCGTTGCCGAAATAGATCTTGCCGTCGCGCATCACGGCCACCAGCAAGGCGTCTTCCTTGTCCGCGTCGGGCATCTGCGTCGGGTTGTTCACCTTCGCCAGGTCCACGCTCACGCCTTTCTGCAACATGGGCGTGATCACCATGAAGATGATCAGCAGCACCAGCATGACGTCCACCATGGGCGTCACGTTGATGTTGGAATTGACCTTGGCGCCTTCGTTTCTCTTGTTAATTGCCATGGCGTACTCTCCTTCGCGCGGAATTCGCTTTCAGCTTGCCGCGGCAAACGGCTGGCTCTCGGTGCGGTTTGCACCTGCGCTCGGCCGTTCGCCTTAAGCTCGCTTACCGGCGAACGCCCCGGCGCTTCAGGAAGTAGTCAATCAGTTCGCTCGACGAGTTATCCATCTCCACGTCGAATGCCTCCACGCGGCCGGTGAGATAGTTGAACATCATCACGGCCGGGATGGCGACGAACAGACCGACGGCGGTGGTCACCAGCGCTTCCGCGATACCGCCGGCGACGGCGCCCAGACCTGTGGCCTTCTGCTCCGAAATGCCCTTGAAGGCGTTCAGAATGCCGACCACGGTGCCGAACAGGCCGACGAAGGGAGCGGTGGAGCCGATGGTGGCCAGGCCGCCCAGACCGCGCTTCAGTTCGGCGTGCACGATGGCCTCGGCGCGCTCCAGGGCTCGCTTGGAGGCTTCGATCTGCTCGCCCGGGATGTCGCCGGACTCGGAGTGAGCGCGGAACTCCTGCAGGCCCGCGGTCACTACCTTGGCCAGGTGGCTCTTCTTGTTGCGCTCAGCAACACGGATGGCTTCGTCAATCTTGCCTTCGCGCAGGGCGCCCGCCACCGCGGGAGCAAAGGCCCGCGACTGCTTGCGTGCCGCGCTGAACGCCATCCAGCGGTCAATCATCACGCCGATGGACCAGCCGGACATGATGAACAGAATGATTACGACGGCCTTCGCCAGGATACCCATTTGGTGCCATAGCGAAATCGGATCCCAGCCCACGGTGCCGCCTTCCTGGAATATCCACGAGGCGTACACGGAGGCATGGGTAAGGGCTGCGTTAGCTGCGTGTGCTACGAACATGAGTGACTTTTCCTCCTCAGGAATGTCGTGACTCGGTATCGCGAACTGCTGTAAATCCGCTCTGCAAGCTATTACAAAGGATCAAGCGTGGAACCTACTCTGCGAAGCGTGCGCTCGAGTTTTGGATTCAGGGGCCGCGCGCAGGGTTGGTGGCCTGCAGTGTACGCGCCCGGGGACCAAAATGCACGCGAGCGCTAACCGCTTGATTCAAAACCGGAGCCGACCCGGCAGGGGCGGCCCCGGGCAAACTCTTTCTAGCCTCCGGCCAGGGTGAAGTTCACTGTGATCTGGGTCTCCACCGCGACCGGCTCCCCATTCAGGAAGTAGGGCTTATACCTCCACTGCTTCACTGCTTCGATGGCAGAAGGGGCCAGCATGGGATGCCCGCTCATCAGGCGCAGGTTCTCGATGGTGCCGTCCTTGCTGATCTCCGCCTGCAGCACTACCGTGCCCTGAATGCGGGCTTGCCGCGCCAGCGGCGGGTACATGGGCTGCACTCGGTGAATCAGCAAGCCTTGCGACACGCCCTGGGAAACACGCACGCGTTGCGGCGTGGCCACCTTGGGCACGGCCACCGGAGTAGAACTGATGATGCCGCCGATAACGCCGCCCATTTGTCCGCCGGGCACGCCACCGGGCACACCGCCCACCACGCCCGCCGCCGACATCACCGGCGGAGGCGCTTCCTCTTCCTTGATCATTTCCACTTTCTTCGGAATCTTCGTAGGTGTGCGCAGTTCGCCGTTGATGATGTCGGTTTGCACCACCTTCACTACCCGCTGCGGCACGGCCGCTGGCGGCGGAGGCGGTGGCGGCGGTGGCGGAGGCGCCACCAGGAACGTCATCAACTGCTGCTTGGGCAGGGCTTCAGTGTAAAGCAGTGGGATAAGAACCAGAATGCCGACCAGAGCGATCTGCAGCACAAAGGAGATCGTCGTGGTCATTCCCCGCTTTGTTGATAGCCTGCCTCCTGATTCCAGAAGGCTGTCCTCAAACATGGAACTCCTCCCTCTTCTTACCCTATAGACACCGCAGGCCCGAGGTTTGCTCCCGCTGCGAAGCAACTGGCCCAAAAATCTTTGTGGGCTCGGGGCTGCCGCAGAGCCCGCAGAATTCTACGCCTTTGCGCGCACTTTTTCGCGGCGATTTACAGTCGGCGCCGCCGGGGGCATCGGCCGGCCGCCGGCCGCACGCTTCATACGCCAATCCTGGTATGCCACCAGCATGGGCGCCGCCACCGCAATGGACGAATAGGTCCCGATCAGGATGCCGATCACCAGGGCGAAAGAGAAGCCCCTAAGTACCTCTCCCCCAAATAGATACAAGGAGAGCACCGTCAGGAACGTCAGCCCGGACGTGAGTACCGTCCGGCTCAATGTCTGGTTGATGCTGCGATTCACGATGTCGGCCAGCTTCTCCCGTCGCAAAAGCTTGATATTTTCGCGGATGCGGTCGAAGACCACGATGGTGTCGTTCATCGAGTAGCCGACCAGGGTCAGGATGGCAGCTATAACCGTGAGGCTTATTTCTTTGTTCGTCAGCGAGAAAGCGCCCACCGTGATCAGCGTGTCGTGGAAACAGGCCACCACCGCAGCCACGCCGTAAATGAGCTCAAAGCGGAACCAGAGATACACCAACATGCCGATCAGCGAGTACAGAATCGCCAGTTTGGCCTGATTTTGCAGCTGCTTGCCGACCTGGGGGCCGACCACGTCCACGTTGCGCACGCCAAAATCGGACAGGGCAAAGCCCTGGCTCAGTGATGCCTGCACCGGTGGCGGCACAATCCCTTTCAGGTCATTCATCGAGTACAAAACTCCGCTCTGCACGGCATCGCGCTGGTGCACAATCGCTTGCGCCATTTCCTGGTAGCGCTGGGCAGCATCGGTACCCAGATGCAGCGGATCATTCGACAGCAAGTAAGACTGAATGGTTTGCCCACTGGCGTTGTTCAGATCCTGTTTGCCGGGGACCATCCTGGTTTCGAGGGCATTGATAATCTGGCCACGGCCCTGGTCAAGCGCGGCTTCGCTGGTCTCTTTCTCCGCCAAACCGATCAATACTTCGTTGTTCGCGGGAGGCCCAAAGCGCTGAATGCGCGCGCTGTGCAGGTTGGCGCGGTCCATCAAC
>DASSQB010000312.1:0-2459 GCA_035702725.1 Terriglobales bacterium
ACGCCCTGCGTGCGGTGAATTTTGGCGAGGCAGAGCGTACCGTGCGCATCAACCAGTTGCCGCTGGGTTTGGCCGACCTGGAAGAAGTGATCCCGGAACAGCCGGACATGGTGCTGATTCCAAAGACTGAGCACGCTGAGCAGGCGCTGGAGGTGGACCGCAAAATCGCTGAACTCAAGCAGCGGTACCGGCTCTCGCGTCCCATCTGGCTGATGCCTATCCTGGAATCGGCGCTGGGCATTGAGAATGCCTTTGCCGTCGCGGCCGCCAGTCCCAACGTGGTGGCGGTCACTATCGGCCTGGAGGATTACACCGCTGATCTGGGCGTGGTCAAAACATCTGAAGGCGCGGAGTCCCTTTACGCCCGCACCCGCCTGGTGAATGCCGCGCGCGCCGCCGGCGTACAGGCCATTGATTCCGTTTATGGCGACGTGGCCGACATGGATGGCCTCTTGCGCTGGGGCCAGAAATCGCGCGCGCTCGGTTTCGAAGGCATGGGCTGCGTGCACCCGCTGCAGATCGCGGTGGTGCACCAGGCGTTTGCTCCCACACCGGCGGAAATTGAGAAGGCGCAGAAGATCGTGGCGGCTTTTGAAGAGGCGCAGCAGCGCGGCCTGGGCGTAGTCAGCCTGGGCTCGAAGATGATTGATCCGCCGGTAGTGCAGCGCGCGCTCAAGCTGGTAAAGCGAGCGAGGGACATGGGACTGATTTCGTAGCGCCGCCGTCCCGACGGCCCGCCCGCAGTGCGAGGGCAAGATGCCCTGGCGACAGCCGGCCAGAGTCCGACGCTACGACAACCGAGGGCCAACGACTAACGACCGACTCATGACCACCACCGCCACGCGCGTTGAACTAACTCGGAATGCTGCCGGGCGTCTTGTGCCCATCTCCGTCAACGGCAGGGACCAGCGGCCTTACCCGGGCGCCAACCAGGATGATCCACAAGGTTACAAGGCAGCGCCTCCCATCCGCTCGTGCGCGCAATATCCGGAGAACGGCGACAAGCGCGTTCCCGATCTGGAAACCGCCCTGCGCAAATGCGGTTTGCGCAACGGCATGACCATCTCCAGCCATCATCACCTGCGCGATGGCGACCGGGTGGCGGTCATGGCGCTCCAGGCGGCCGCCAGACTCGGCGCGAAGGATCTGATGTGGTTCCCCAGCGCCTCATTTCCCTCGCAGTCCGCGGTCGTGAACCTGATGGAGGCCGGCGTTGTCCACCACATCGAAGGCAGCATGAATGGCCCCCTGGGCGACTACACCAGCCAGGGCAAAATGCGCGGCGTGGGCGTGCTGCGCTCGCACGGCGGGCGCTGGCAGGCCATCCAGGACGGGGAAGTTCACATTGATATTGCCGTGATTGCCGCGCCCACCGCCGACCCCTTCGGCAACGCCGACGGCTCGCACGGCAAGTCCGCCTGCGGCTCTCTCGGCTTCGCCCTGGCGGATTCCATGTACGCCGACCACGTCATCGTAGTCACCGATAGCCTGGTACCTTTCCCCTGCGTGCCCTGGCAGATCCAGGGCAACACAGTGGACTACGTGGTGGAAGTACATTCCATCGGCGATCCCGCCAAAATTGTTTCCGGCACCACCCAGATCACGCGCAGCCCCGACCGGTTGCGCATTGCGGAATTCGTGGCTCGTTTTCTGCGCGATGCTGGCATCATGCGTAACGGTTTTTCCTTCCAAGCCGGCGCTGGCGGCATAGCCCTTGCGTTTGTGGATTACCTGCGCCGCATGATGAAGGAAGAAGGCGTGAAGGCGCGCTTCGTTCGCGGCGGCTCCACGCGTTATCTGGTGGAGATGCTGCGGGAAGGCCTGACCGACTACATTCTCGATGGGCAAACCTTCGACCTCGATGGCGTTCGCTCCATCGCTGCCGACCCGCGCCACGTGGCCACCTCGCCCTTCACCTCCTACAACTTTCACGGCAAAGGTAACTTTGCCTCCATGGTGGACGCGGTGGTGCTGGGTGCCACGGAGGTGGACGTCAACTTCAACGCCAATGTGGTCACCCACTCCGACGGCCGCCTGCTGCATGGCATTGGCGGCTGGCAGAACTGCCTGTTTGCCGGCTGCAGCATTCTGGCCGTGCCTTCATTCCGCGACCGCATTCCGGTGATTGTGGACGAAGTGACGACGATCGTCGGCACCGGCGAGATGGTTGACGTCGTAGCTACCGAGCGCGGCATCGCCATCAACCCGCGCCGCCAGGACCTGCTCGATGCCACCAAAGGTTCCCGCCTGCCCATTCGCCCCATCCAGGACATCCAGGCGGAGGTAGAGAAGATCTGCGGCGGCAAGCCCGCCCGCCCGCGCTTCACTGAACGCCCCGTGGCCATCGTCAAGTGGGTGGACGGGTCGGTGCTCGACACGGTGTGGCAACTGGCCTAGCGCCGGCGCCCGCTTGGGGCGTCCCCCCGCAACCCGCCCGCGGCTTCTTGGCATATCCTAAT
>DASSQB010000313.1:0-8333 GCA_035702725.1 Terriglobales bacterium
CCTGACCAGGCCGTGACGGTTTTTGCCGGCCAGGATCGTGATGCCACAGAGCGGGCGCGCGAGTATTTCGAGGGTTATCCGCCTTCCTCGCCTTCGATTGGGCTGCTGCGCGACGGCAAGCTGGTTTACATGATGCAGCGCAGCGACATCGAGACGCGCGAGGCGGAAGACATCGCCGCCGATCTGACCGTGGCGTTCGATAAGTTCTGCGCTAAGGCGGCATCAAGATAGACGGTTTTCCCGGGCCCGGCGATTGCGATTGCCGGGCTTTTTGTTTTTCGGGGCTGAGTAAGATGGAGGCGAGCTGCGCTCGCCCGGACAGGCGAGGGCGCCTGTCCCTACACAGGTGTTGAGGGCCAAAACTCACCCGCTGATTCCTGATTACTGACTGCTGACTACTGTCCTTTGCAGCCAGTCCACCATCGCTTTCTTGTACCAGAGCCATTCGGGATGGGGCTCCCAGTGGTCCATACCGTGAGGCGCGCCGGGAATGGTGATGAGGTCGCAGCGCGCGCCCACCTGCTTCATGCGCGAGCACATCTCCACTGACTGGTCGTAGGGGACGTCTTCATCCTTGGAGCCATGGATGAGCAGAAAGGGTGGCATGTCCTTGCTCACGTACACCACGGGCGAGGCTTTGATGAGCAGCGGCGCCGTTTCCGCATTGACCTGCCTGATGCCGAAAAGGTCCAGCACCTCATGAGGAAACGGCTTCCACTCCATGGCGGCGCTGATGAAGTCATGAATGCCGTACATAGAAACCACGGCCGCCACCCGCGAGCCGGGCTGGTTGCGCGCGCCCACGTAAGACACAAGATGCCCGCCGGCGGACTCGCCAATGAGCGCGATATTCCGCGGATCAATTCTGTATTCGGCGGCATGCGCCTTCACGAAGCGGATGGCCTGTTCAATATCGTCAGCCGGGGCAGGGAACTGGAAGCGAGGGGCCAGCCGGTAATTGATGCTGAACCAGGCGAAACCGGCTTTACTCAAGGGCTCGAAAATGTAGGTGATGTACTGCTGCTTGTCTCCGGCCACCCAGCCGCCGCCATGCACCAGAACAGCCGCGGGAAATGGTCCCGGGCCATCGGGAATGGCGGCGTCAAGAGTCAGGTCGGTGCCAGCGATGTGGCTGTAGACCACATCTTTCAACAGGCGGGCGTGGGCGGCGAGGGAGAGAAGAAGGACGCTAAGCAGCGTGTGCGCAATTTTTGTGCGGGAGGGGCTGATTGTCATAGGGGATGCCTGTGCTGGCACGGATTGGCTGGCAGCAGGCCGGCACAGCACAAAAAGAGTAACAGGTTCGCGCCCAACTGAAGCTGCAGGGGCTCACCTTACTATCGGATGGTTTGTCGCGGAGGTGAATGGATCTTAACGTGTATCCACGTTGAATCCGAGGATGGCGTCCACCGAACTGGGGTCATTGCCGCGCAGCACGGGACGGAAGCGCCATTTCGAGAGCGCCGCTGTGACCAGGGCAACTTTTTCTGACGAGGGCCCCTGCAGTATCTTCACATTGCGCAGCAAGCCCGCTCGGTCCATGGTGCAGGTGATGACCAGCCGCGTTTTCTTCAGGCCCGGCGGCAGTTCGGTGCGGATGGCCTCGGGCGCGGTCAGGTCCTCGTCAAAGCCGGTGTTGCGCGAGCCTGGGTCGGCGAACTGCAGCACCGCGACGCCCTGGTGGGTATCAATGTAGATGGTGTAGACCTTATCGCCCTTCAGCGCGCCATAAAGGTTCAAAGCGCCGCCGGAACTGGGGGTGGCGATTACGGTAATATCGGGCCGCTTCAGCGCCCGCTCGCTGGGTGTGTGTCCGGGTATGCTGGGCGGGTCGCCACCCACCGCGAAGCTAGGCAGATTCACGACTCCACCGCGTATGGCGACTCCGGCCATGGAGGTGTGCCCGCCGCCACTGCCGGCGCCGCCCCGGCCCGGAGCCGGCGAAATTCCGCCTTTGGCATTCAGCCTGGCGCCAAAGCCCGTGCCCGTATCGGCCGCGCCCGAGCCTTCGCCCACTCTTCCGCTTCCACCACCGCTGCCTTTGCCGATGCCAGCGCCATTACCCTCACCGCCCAACCCCGGGCGCCCGCCGCCGGTGCGCGACATAGCCAGCGCGCCGCCAGCAGCGTCGCCTGGCACCCCGACTTTTTCACCCGGCTGCATGGACATGACTACGCCTGAGCCGTTGGGATTGCCGCCGCTCGGGCCCATTACCGGCGCCGGCCGCAAAGCCGCCAGCTGTCCGGCTTCGCCTCTGCTGCCGCCACTCTGCCCGTCTCCGGCCATGCCGTCACCGGCGAGGTTCGGCGGAGGCGGTACTACTCCCGGACCGCCCGTGAGCCCGCGCGCCAATCCGGCGCCCAGCGGCTTGCCATCGGAGAATCCGGCAGTGGGTTGCACTGGCGGGGGAACCACGTTCTTGGTGCCGCCGCCAAAGAACGAACCTGCGGCACTCCAGATTTCCTTGGCCAGACTGTTGGTGGCGGGAGCCGGTTGTACTGGCGTGGGCGGGGGCAAGGCCAGCTTGGGGTTCGGGTTGTCGTACTGAACATCGCGCGCGGAAACCGGTGGCGGCACTACTTCGGCCTGCAACTGCGGCGCCCGGACGCGCTCAATATTTCCGGCTACGGTGGGCGCTGGACGGACCACTGTTACTCCCAGGGCGGGCGTGCGCAGCAGCTTGTTTCTCTCGATCTGCACCGAAGGCGGCACCACCTGGGCTGCCATGTTAGGACCAGCCCGAAGTTTGTCGCGGGTAACGTCCACGGGCGGCGCCACTGCGTCGGCGGAAATGTCGGGCAGCTTGGAAAGCTTGTCGCGCGCCACCTTCACTTCCGGCGGGATGGCGTCCTCGGGCAGCGTCAGCTTGGGCTTGGCCATCTCCAGACCTTCCGTGGGCGGCGGTCCGGGCTTGGCGGCGGCAATGGCGATGAGATTGGCCACCGCATCCTTGCTGGGCGGCAGTTTGATCTTGGGTATGTCCACCACCTGTTGCGTCAGGGAGTCGCCGCGCGACACCTTGATGACCTGCTGCTTATTCATGGCCGTGCGCCCGCCCGATTTTCCCGTGTGGCCGGCCTGCGCCCCGCCCGTATCAGTGGTTTGGGGCAGGTAGTCGCCGGAGAAATAAATGACCTCATATTTGGGGTGCACCGGCGGGGTAAAAGTCTGCATGAACTGCAGCGTGTTGGGCAGGGTAATAACGACCAGCAGCAGGGCAATCTCCAGCACCCAAGCCACCACAATGCCGGAGGCGGGAAACAGACCTGCCCGACACTCTCCCTGCAGGTGCCGCGGGGAGCGCTGCATGGCCGGCGACAGCGCGCTGGCAAACGCCTTCCAGCGCGGCTCCCACTCAATCAGGAACTTCGGGGGCTCCGGGACGCGCGACATTACCGGCAGAGTCGCGCTCATACCGCCTCCACTTTTCTCTGCGCGCCTTTCTGCACGCCTTTCTGCACTCCGAAGGCGATCTCGATCTGATCCCCTACCAAGGTGCCCGTGTTCCACACCGTGTGGCAGGGAAGTTCCAGTACCGTGACCGCGTCCATTTTTACCGGCGCGATCCGCCACGGCTTCAGGTTCTCCTCTACGTGCACCACAGTTTTGTCCTGGTTCAGATAGATCACGTCAATGGGGTAACGCATGGCCAGCGTATGGACGCCGTGGCTAGGTACGATCCACAGGCCATGGCCGAAGCGGAAGGCTGTGGGGTTGCTGCCCATCAGCCCGCGCAGCCGGCTCCAGTGCGTATCCGCCACCGACAACTCGGTGGCCAGAAACGCTTGCCGGGTTCGGTTAAAGGCATATCCCTTGCGCGAATTATTGCCCGACATCCCAGTGCTCCTACGCCTGGTCTTTCTGGCGGTTGTAAGCTACCAATCCCAACACCAGCAGAATCACGAGCACGGCTACCACTCCTGGCGTCATCGTTGCATCTCCGGAAGGAAGTACCGGATTAACTGGATTGCTGCCGGGCCCAGGCTTACGAAGAACATGGAAGGAAACACGAACAGAACCAGCACGGGCACCATTTTGATGGTGGTTTTAGCGGCGGCTTCTTCGGCGCGCTGCCGGCGTTCCGTGCGCAGGGAATCGGAGTGCACGCGCAGCGCCTGCGCGATGCTGGTGCCGAAACGGTCGGTCTGGATCAGCACCGCCACCAGCGCCTTCAAGTCGTCCACACCGGTGCGCTCCGCCAGGTTGCGCAGAGCCTCGGCGCGCGGCTTGCCTGCCCGCAGTTCCAGGTTGACGAGCCGGAACTCGTCGCTCAGTTCGCCATGGGCATGGCGCAAGTCCTCGCCCACCCGCTGCAGAGCCTGGTCCAGGCCCAGTCCGGCTTCCACGCAGATCACCGTCAGGTCAAGCGCGTCGGGCAGGCCCAGTCGGATGCGCTGCTGCCGCTTCCGGATCATGCGCTTGAGCATGAAACGGGGCAGCATGTAGCCGCCGAGGGGCAGGGCCACGATCAGCATGGGAGAATTCAAGCCCACGCCCGTGGCCAGCACGAACACCAGCCCGCCAAAGGCCAGCAGGGCGCGGATGCCGAAGTAGATGGTGAGGTGGTTGGGGTCGCGGTAGCCCGCCTGCATCAGCAGGGCGCGGGTGGCCGAAACTTCGCTCGGCGATTTGGGAAGCGCCTTGGAAAGCGGGTCCAGCACCTGTTCCACCCGCTCCTTGATGGCCGGCTTTTCCGTTTCTCCCCGCGGTTGCCAGCCCAGGGAGCGCAGGCGCGTGCCCAGCACCGACGAGGGCGCCGCCGCCGCCGCGCCGAAAGCAAAGATGGCCGCGAACACGGTTACGAACAGCAGAACTGCCAGAATCATCGCCATAGGTTCAGACCTGAATACGAATAATTTTCCGGATCAGGAGGTACCCGATCGTCTGCAGAATGATCCCGGCCGCAATCAGGGCGTGGCCAATGGGATCGGTAAACAGCGGCCCCATGAATCCCGGATTCATCAGCATCATCACCGCCACGATGATGGGGGGCAGGGCCATCAGCAGGATCATGGTCAGCCGTCCCTGCGCGGTATACACCCGCACCTGGCGCAGAATCTTGAAGCGCTCGCGAATGACGTAGGAGAGCCCGTCCAGGATTTCTGCCAGGTTGCCGCCGGTTTCGCGCTGCAGCATCACCGCAGTGGCGAAAAATTTCACGTCCACGATGGGGATGCGTTCGGCCAGGTTCAGCAGGGCGTCGCGCAGCGGCAAGCCGAATTTCTGTTCTTCAAACAGCTTGCGGAATTCGCCCGCCACCGGCTCGCCCATTTCCGTGGCCAGCAATTCCAGGGCCGTGGGAAAGGCGTGCCCGGCGCGCACCGCGCGCGCCAGCGTGTCAATGGCCTCGGGAAACAGCTCCTCAAACTTGGCGAAGCGCCGCGCCCGCATGTAGGAGACGTAGGCGTAGGGCAGGAACAGCCCCATCAGCGCCGCTACTCCCGCGAACAGGGGCGAGTTGCTGAGGAACAGCACCAGCACGCCGCAAGCGAAGCAGGAACAAACGGTGAGCAGCAGGAACTTCCCCGCCTTCATCTTTACGTCAGCCTGAGAAAGGAAGTGCTGTACCTTGGCCATGCGCGGCCACTGCTGCAGCAGCCGGTTGAGCGCCGGGATGTCGCTCATCAGCTCGTCGCGCAACAGCAGCAACTCTTCCGAGGGCTGGCGTTCGCTGGCCTGCTGCACCGTGGCCAGGCGTTCGCGCAGCAGCCGGGCGTGCGAGCGCCGCTCGTCGAACAGCGACGCCACGGCAAACACTCCCGCCGCCACCAGCACAAAAACAACCACTGCAATCAGTGCCATTATCATGCTTCAACTCCCGCCCACTTCATACTTCGACTACCGATTCGAACACCGCCGGGCGCACGCGGCACCCCGCCGCCGCCAGCCGGTCGGTAAACTTGGCGCGGATGCCCGTGGACTTGTACACGCCCCGCACCTTGCCGCCTTCGGCCAGCCCCTTGCGCTCGAACACGAAGATGTCCTGCATGGAAATGACCTCGCTTTCCATGCCCGTGATCTCGCACACCGCGGTCACCTTGCGGGTGCCGTCGGACATGCGGGCAATCTGCACTACCGCGTGGATGGCGGAAGCAATCTGCTGCCGCACCGCGCGTTCCGGAATGTTGAGGTTGGCCATGGACACCATGTTCTCGATACGCGACAGCGCGTCGCGCGGCGAGTTGGCGTGCACCGTGGTCAGCGAGCCTTCGTGGCCGGTATTCATGGCCTGCAGCATGTCAAAGGCCTCTTCGCCGCGGACTTCGCCCACCACTATGCGGTCGGGACGCATACGCAAGCTGTTGATCACCAGCTGCCGCTGGCGGATGGCGCCCTTGCCTTCGATGTTGGGCGGGCGCGTCTCCAGCCGCACCACGTGCTCCTGTTTGAGCTGCAATTCGGCCGCGTCTTCAATGGTCACAATGCGTTCCACATTGGGAATGTAGCCGGAAAGCACGTTCAGCAGGGTGGTTTTGCCGGCGCCGGTGCCGCCTGAAATCAGCAGGTTCAGCCGGCCCTTGACCATGGCCGCCAGCAGTTCCAGCATGGGCTCGGTGAGCGATTTGTTTTCGATCAGGTTGCGCGCCGTCAGCGGATCGCGTCCGAACCGGCGGATGGAGAGCGCCGGCCCGTCCACCGCCAGCGGCGGGATGATGGCGTTTACACGCGAGCCGTCAGGCAGGCGCGCGTCCACCATGGGCGAGGACTCGTCCACCCGGCGGCCAACCCGGGAGACGATGCGGTCAATGATCTGCATCAAGTGCTGATCATCTTTGAAGGTGAGTCCCGTCGGCTCCAGCTTGCCGTTGCGCTCGATGTATACCTGGTTATAGCGGTTGACCAGGATATCGGAGATGCTGGGATCCTTGAGCAGCGGCTCCAGCGGGCCGAGGCCGAAGATTTCGTCCAGAATTTCCCGCGCCAGGCGCTCGCGCTCGGCAAAGCTCAGGGGCACGGCCTCGCCGTTCACCGAGTTGCGGATGAGCACCAGCACTTCCTCGCGCGCGGCGTCGCTGGGGGCGCGCCCCAGCTTTTCCAGGTTCAGCCGGTCGAGAATCTTGCGGTGCAGGTCGGCTTTAACCTGCTGGTATTCGCTGCGCTCAAATTGTGTTCCTGTTCCTATTCCGCCCATGCCTTGCTCCTACACAGTTTTGAACAACGACCAGCCACCCCGCTTGCTGCTGTCGTCGGCTTCGGTCAGCGTCGCCGCCAGGCCGGTGAACGAGCGCGCAACTTCGGAGTGGTTCTGCTGAATAACCGGCACGCCGCGGTCAATGGAATTGGAGACCGCGACGTAGTGATTGGGGATCTTCCATAAAAGCTTTACGCCCGTGGCCGCTTCCGCGTCGCTTTCGCTGAAGCCGGGAATCTTGCGGAAGCGGTTGAGCACCAGGCGCACCCGGTCTCTGCCTCCGGACTCGCCCAGGTACTGCAGCACGCGCGCCGCGCTCCACAGCGAGGCCACGTCGGTGTGGGCCACCAGCAGCACGTATTCCGAAAGGTTGCACACCAGGCGGGTGGCCGCGTCCAGGCGGGTCGAAGTGTCCACCACGATGTAGCGGTAGTGGCTCACCAGAATGTCGAATAAGGCGGCAAATTCGCTGGTGGTGGGCTCGACGGAGGTGGGGGTGCTGGTGCCCGCCAGCAGGTGCAACCCGTCGGGATGGCGGGTCATGAAGCTCTCCAGCAGCGAGCCGTCCATGCGGTGCAGGTTGCGCAGCGCATCGGCGATGGTGAACAAAGGCTTCACGTTCAGGTGCAGGGCGGCGTGTCCCAAAGGCGCCAGGTCTATGAGCGCCACGCTGCCGTGGGCGGAATGCAGCGAGAGCGCGATGTTGACCGCTACCGTGGTTGCTCCCGTGCCTCCTTTGGCGTTCACTACGCTGAAGACCTTGCCCCGGCGTCCGCTCTGCCCGTGTTTGCGCTGCGCCGCCGTCAGGCGCACAAAGGCTTCCAGCAGGGCGGTGGTGGTGGTGGGCCGCTCGATGTATTCCCGGGCTCCCGCCCGCATGGCATTCACGATTACCTGCGGCTGCGACATGCTGCCTATCGCGAACACCGCCGCATTGCTTACTTCCGCCCGCAGGGTTTCGATGGCGCGAATCGCCGCCGTGGCGTTGTCATTGGGGATGTCCACCAGCAGCACGTCCGGGCTTACGCCATGAATCCGCCGCAGCAAGGGGTCGGTGGCGGCCACGGGAAACGCGGGACAGCTGTGCACCGTCCGCGCCACATTGGTGCCGTCCACCAGCACCTGCAGCACCGAGCGCTGTTCGTCGTCGGTTGCCAGTATTACCACTGCCAATTCAGCCATTCGTTCACTACCTTCCCTG
>DASSQB010000314.1:0-4441 GCA_035702725.1 Terriglobales bacterium
ACTGCTCGGCTTGGCGGGTGAGGCCGAGAATGCTTTCCACGGACAGGTCAGGTTTTAAGGTGAAGCCGAACTGCATAGCCACCCCCCCGGAGATGCGCGAGTTTAGCACAGGCGTCAGACATTCGCGTCCTCTGCGTTCCAGGGTACACAGCGCTTTTCAGGGATAGAAAGGCCGGCGAGGGATAGCGGGGGGTACATCTGTGTACTTGAAATCACTGCCCTTGAACAACAGCGGCTCATTCATGGCCTTGGCCAGGGCGTAAGCGAAGCAGTCGCCGAAATTCAGTTTCGCGGGATGGCTCGTGCCCCGGCCGAAGTCGCGATAAGCATCGCGGGCGATTCGAGCCTGCGCCTCGGTGACCGGCTCGATGACACATTGCGCCTCGCGCAACAATTCATCGAAGCGCCGGCTGGCGACAGGATCGTAGCCGGCATCAATCACCGCTGCCGCTTCCACGTAATTTGCCGCCGAAATACGCCGGATTGAGGCGCCTGCCAGAGCGTTGGCGTATTCGATCGCGTCCGGTTCATCGCGCAAGATCGCCAGCAGCGCGGAAGTATCAATAATCACCGAGGCAAACCTTTGTCGTCATAAAGAAGGTCGGCATGAGCCGCGGAGCGGAAGGGCTCGCGAAGGTGAGCTGCGCAATCCTTACCAATCAGGATCAACCGATCAGCGAAATCACTTTTGCGAACACCGCGCACGCGATCAAGGCGTTCACGAATTGCCTTGGTCACAGCTTCGGTCATGCTCTCGTTGGTGATCTTCGCGAGTTGACGGGCGAGCTGATGGGTCTCTTTTTTCTTGATGTTAAAGCTCATTTCTACCTTCTACCATATAGATGGTAGAATTCTACCACAGCAAGCGTACGACGCGGCGAAGGCCGCCGTATCTAATTGAAAATAGGATGCTTGTAGCGCCAAAATCGCCAACCGGGCCACTTTGCCATGAACTGGGTACGGCCAAGGGGAGACGCCAGCCAACGAAAGTGGGCTCACCAGCCACAGGTGTAGAATGCTCCTCGTTTTGCAAAATACGTGCTGACTCTCCAGGTGTTCGAGCGCACCGCGCCCGCTGGCGATGATTCAGCACTCCGCTTCGTTCCAGGGGAGGTGTCACTTGGCTTCACGGACCATCGGCGCCAGCGAAAAAACAGGGCTCTCACGGCAGGAAATCATTCGCAAGCAGAAGGAGTACATCTTTCCCGCGGTCTTCAATTACTACTCCGAGCCCCTGCCGCTCGACCATGGCTACATGCAGCACGTGTGGGACGTGGAAGGCCGCAAGTACCTGGACTTCTTCGGTGGCATCGTGACCGTGAGCGTGGGGCACTGCAACCCGCGCGTGACTGGGCCCATGAAGGAGCAGATTGACAAGCTGCAGCACGTTTCCACGTGTTTTCCCATGGAGCCGATGGTCACGCTGGCGGAAAAGCTGGCGCAAATCACGCCGGGGGCGCTGAAGAAGTCATTTTTCACGAATAGCGGCACGGAGGCCAACGAGACGGCGGTGCAGCTGGCGCGCATGCATACGGGAAATTTCGAGGTGGTGGCGCTGCGCCATGGCTACAGCGGGCGCTCGGCGCTGGCCCAGAGCCTGACCGGCCAGAACACCTGGCGGCGTGGCGCCATCCAGGTGGGCGTGGTGCACGCTATGAATCCTTATTGCTACCGCTGCCCGCTGGGGCTGAAGTATCCCGATTGCGGCGTGGCCTGCGCGCGTGACCTGGAAGACGTGATCCAGACTTCGACTTCGGGACGGATCGCAGCCTTGCTGGCGGAGCCGATTCAGGGCGTGGGCGGCTTCATCACGCCACCCAAAGAATATTTCAAGATGGCGTTCAATATTGTGAAACAGTACGGCGGCGACTTCATTGCCGACGAGGTACAAACCGGCTGGGGGCGCACTGGACACAAGTGGTTCGGGATCGAGCACTGGGAGGTGGAGCCCGACATCATGACTGCCGCCAAAGGCCTGGGCAACGGCGTGCCCATAGGACTGACCGTCGCGCGTCCGGAGGTTGCCGATGCCATGCAGGGGCTGACCATTTCCACTTTTGGCGGCAATCCCGTAACCTGCGTGGCCGCCAAGGCGGTGATTGACGTAGTAGAAGAAGATGACCTGCGCATGAACGCGGCGGTAGTAGGCGGATACTTCCGCCAGAAGCTGGAGGAGTTGCAGGAAAGGCACACGCTGATCGGCGACGTGCGCGGCATGGGACTGATGCAGGCCATGGAACTGGTAGAGGACCGACAGAGCAAGAAGCCGGCACCCGCGGCTACTGCCGCGCTGATGGAGGAGACGCGCAAACGCGGCCTGCTGGTGGGCAAGGGGGGGCTGTGGGGCAACGTGATCCGCATGTCGCCGCCGCTGAATATCGGCAAGGCCGATGTGGAAGAAGCAGCGCGCATCCTGGATGAGAGCTTCAGCGCGCTGGAAAAAAGGTAGAGCAATGGGTTTCGACACTCTCATCACCAACGGTACCGTAGTCACCGCGACTGACACCTACGCTGCCGATGTGGCGGTTTCCGGCGGCAGCATCGTGGCGGTTGGGAAAAATCTGCCTCGCGAAAATACGCGGCAGATCATTGACGCCGGCGGCAAGTACGTGATGCCCGGCGGAATTGACGTACACACGCACCTGGACATGCCGTTCGGGGGCACGACCAGTTCCGACGATTTCGAAACCGGAACGAAAGCGGCGGCATTCGGGGGCACGACCACGCTGATAGATTTTGCCATCCAGTACAAAGGACAGGAGCTGCGGCAGGCGTTTGACGCCTGGATGAAGAAGGCGGAAGGCAAAGCCGCGTGCGATTATGCTTTCCACTGCATCATCACCGACTTGCCCGATTCGCGCCTGCCGGAGATCAAATCGCTGGTGGGTGAGGGGGTAACCAGCTTCAAGCTGTTCATGGCCTATCCCGGCGTGTTTATGCTGGACGACGCCACGATTTTCAAGACCTTTCAGGCCACCGCCAAACAGGGCGCGATGGTGTGCATGCACGCGGAAAACGGCGGCGCCATTGACGTGATTGTGAAGCAGGCGCTGGCGGAGGGGAAAACGGCGCCTAAATACCACGCGCTGACGCGGCCTACAACGGCGGAAGCGGAGGCCACCGCCCGCGCCATTGCTCTGGCGGAAATGGCGCACGCGCCGGTTTACATCGTGCACTTGAGCTGCAACGACGCGCTGGAAAAAGTGCGCGAGGCACGCGACCGCGGGCTGCCGGTGCACGCCGAAACCTGCCCACAGTATCTGTATCTTTCGCTCGAGAACTTTGACGTGCCCGGCTTTGAAGGCGCGAAGTACGTGTTCACGCCACCGCTGCGGGAGAAATGGCACCAGCAGAAGCTGTGGGAGGGGCTGAAGCAGAACGCTTTGGAAGTGGTCTCCACGGACCATTGCCCGTTTTGTTTTAAAGAACAAAAGGAATTGGGGAAGGATGACTTCACCAAAATTCCCAATGGCGGCCCGGGCATCGAGCACCGTCTGAGCCTGGTGTACAGCGGAGGAGTGGCCGCCGGGCGCTTCAGCGTGAACCGATTCGTGGAGCTGGTTTCGACCACGCCGGCCAAGCTGTTCGGGCTGTATCCGCGTAAAGGGACGATCGCCGCCGGCGCGGATGCTGACCTGGTGATTTTTGATCCCAAGCGCAAGCACAAGATCAGCGCCAAGACCCACCATATGCGAGTGGATTACTCCATGTTTGAAGGAATCGAGGTTACGGGCATGCCAGATACAGTAATCTCACGGGGAGAAGTCATTGTGCAGGGTGACAAATTCCTGGGACGGGCTGGGCGCGGGCAGTTCATCCGGCGAGCGGCGTACGGAGGGTGAGGAGCCCGGGGCTGAAGCCCGATTCCCTTGGTGTCTGTTTTCGTGCGGCTGAAGCCGCACGCTTCCATAACGACCTTCACATCTGCCGCTGCGGGTCCGGGTTCATCGTGGCGTCCCTACGGGACTCGTAACCTCGATCGCGATCCTTACCCAGGACTCCCGTCCTGGGCTTTACTATTACGCCCCTGAAGGGGCTGATTTCGCTGCAGTGCACAAGGTCTCCTTCGGCAAGCTCAGGGCGTCTCTTGAGTCGCGCTCCGTCGCATCCGCTCGGTCGCGCTCGCTATCAAATTAGCGGCCAGATACCCAGGGCTGACGCCCTGGGCTAAAAGCTGTATCGCCCTGGCGGGCTGGCGCAGAGTTGGTCCGGAAATTGTGCCGCAAGTCCTATAGGCAGGGCCGTGTGGTGGGGCAGGGCCGTGTCCTGGGGGCAGGGCCGTGTGGTGGGGGCAGGGCCTGTATTTGCCTGTGTCCTGTGGGCAGTGCCGCTGTGTGTGGGCAGGTCGTGTCTGTGGGGCAGAACCATGCGGCGTGGGCGTGGGATGCGATCAGCGTGGCACGGCATCTGCGTGCGGCGAAGGGAAGCCGGAACGACAAAC
>DASSQB010000315.1:0-5090 GCA_035702725.1 Terriglobales bacterium
ATTGGGCATCCAGTTCACCAACGGGACCACGGTGGAAGACTGGAAATCGCTGGAAGCCATCATCGAGCAACTGCAAACCAAGAAGCAGGCCACCTCGATGGGCTGCTAGAATCCTGCCAGCACTGAACGCAGCGGGCACAATGCCTCCTACCTCAGTGTGAACTTGTCCTTGCGCCGATATCAGAAAAAGTTCAGCATAGATTTAACTCGTCCCTGGGGCGGTGCTGATATGAGCGAGATCCTGCGTTCGTGGAAGGAAATCTCCTCGTACGCCGGTGCTTCGGTGCGCACCCTGCAGCGCTGGGAAAGGGAGTTCCACCTGCCCATTCGCCGCATCACCACCAAGAAGGGCTCGGTGGTGTTCGCTTTTCGTTCCGACCTGGACACCTGGTTCCGGGCGCGCACCCAAACAGCAGAAATGGCAGTACGCGACGATCACTTCCGCATGATGTTCATGAATTCGGCCCTGCCCAGCGTGGTGGTGGATAACTCGCGAAAAATCCTCGATTTAAATGATGCCTTCTGCGAACTGCTGGGCCTGCAGCGCACTGCTCTTATGGGTCGCACGATCGACATGCTTTCTCAAGGTTCCGCGGAATACGATCAGAAGGAGTGGAATCAATTTCTCGAGGCAGGGGCATTACTGGGACAACGCAATGGCCGGCGGGCTGACGGCACCAGTCTGGCGGTTGAGTACGTCATAAAAAGCGTTTTTCCCGGTTTGAACCTGATCACCATTGTTGCTTCCCATCCCGGCGGGGTGCCGCGGAGTCAGGTTTACTCCCGCCTCGGACGGGGCAGCCTCAGCATCTAATCAAGCCGCGCGCTGCTGGTCCTTCTGTCCTGCGTCCTGCGGCATGGCGCAAAAGCCGTCCTCTGACGCTTCTTGACATTTGGCGGACTTGAAACGTTTTAGTAGACTGTATGGGCGCCGCAGCTTTGCAATGCTCCTGCTCCCAAACTCATGTTCCGCTAAGCGGCGGCGTATCTTCCACGGGCAAAACAAACAGCCCGGCACATCGGTGCCGGGCTGTTTCATTTTGCTATCAGGTGGCAGTTCTCATTGCCGATGAACTGCTGTCCCATGCTCGCCCTGCAGGCTGGCCGCGGTTCTGCGCTCGGCGATGATGCGGCGCGCATTGTCCGCCAGTTGTTTCGCCTCAGGCAATAGCTGCAGCGCCTGCACCACTTCCGGATCGGCCTCGGCATGGACCTTCAAACCTGCTTCCATGCCAAAAGCATCGGTGAACATCTCGCTGCGCAGGTTCCATTTCACCCAATCCAGGTTCTGCGCCAGGTCAGCTTCGGAGTAAGGCACGTTGTGCTGGCTGAGAAAACTGCGGAAGTCCTGCAACACCGGCTCCGTGATCTGGAAGTTCTGGGCCACATGATGATGTTGCAAATAATCCTGGGTAAAATTGAAAAAGCTGTAATGCAGCAGCAAAGCGTCCTGAAAGGCGCTGTGCTGGGGCGGGGGAATCTTCACGTCAGGAGTGATGCCGTCGCCGCCGTACACCGGGCGTCCGCTGTCGGTGTATTTGACTTCGCGGCCGGCAGTACCCTTGCCGCTGTTGCGCTCGAAATAATAATCGTAGAGCGAGACCCCGCTGTAATTGCGCTGGATGAGGCGTCCACTGGGCGTGTAGTACTTGGCCGTGGTCAGGGCCAGGCCAGTGTCCTGACCAAGCGGAAACACCGTCTGCACCAGGCCCTTGCCGAAGGTATTTTCTCCGGCAATCAGGCCCCGATCATGGTCTTGAATCGCACCGGCCACAATTTCCGCGCCCGAGGCCGTGCCTCGATCCACCAACACCACGATGGGATAAGCTTTTCCGTCTTCGCCGTGGGTGGCGTGGTAAACCTTCTCCGGGGAAGCGCGCCCGGCCTGCGAAACTACCACTGCTCCTTTGGGCAGGAACTTACCGGCCACACCGACGGCGGCATTGAGCAGACCGCCCGGGTCCTGCCGCAAATCGAGAACTAAACCCTGCAGCGGGCCAAACTGGTCCAGCGCATTCTGCACCTCGTCATCCGTGGTCTCGTCGAACGACGCCACGTGCATATAGCCGACGCCCGGCTGCAGCAGGAAATGCAGGTCCACGCTGTAATGGGGAATCTCGGCCCGCTCCACTGTGAACTGCAGCGGTTTGGGTTCGCCTTCGCGGACAATGGTGAGGGTCACCGTTGAACCTTTGGGCCCGCGCACCAGTTCCGCCACTTCTTCCGTGCCCATGTTGTCGGTGGGCTTGCCATTGACCGCCACGATCACATCACCGGCCCGGATGCCGGCCTTGTACGCGGGCGTGCCGGCAAAGGGCGCGATCACCACAATGTGATTGTTGCGCGGGCCGATGGTCATGCCGATGCCGTAGTACTTGCCGCTCTGCGATTCCCGCAGCATGGCGTAGGCCTTTGGATCGAAGAACGTGGAGTGCGGATCGAGCACCCGCAGCATGCCGGGAATGGCGCCGTCGTATATTGCCTTATCGGGGCTTATTGGCTCGGCGTAGTTCTGTTCTACCAGGTTGTAAGCTTCGGTAAAACTGCGCAGGCTGTTGCTGATTTGGGTTTCGCGCTGCGGGTTGGACTCGGGAGCCTGGCCAAAAACCGCTCCCAGAACCCCGCAGGCCAGCAACACGGAAAGGACTAAGAAGAAGGAACGCCGACCTTTAGGTGCCATGGATATCTTCCGGGTCGCGGCCTCACAACTGCTCCCGACCACACATGAACCTCAGAACTCTTGGATGAGGCAAGAGGGGTAAGGGTTTCGCAAGCCGGCCAGAATTATGTCTGGGTGGCCAAGGCAGGGGTGGCGACGGGCGAGGCCGGCAGCTGGATTTCCACCGCCAGGCCGCCGCCCTCGGCATTGCGGGCGGTGATGGTGCCCTGGTGCAGCCTCACCGCGCGCTCGGCAATAGCCAGGCCTAATCCGGCGCCGCCGGTCTGCCGTTCCCGCGCCGCATCCAGCCGGTAAAAGGGACGGAAAAGATTGCTGATCTCCTGGTCAGGGACGCCCGGGCCGTGGTCTCGCACGGTGATGACCGCCAGCGGTGCGCTGCCATTCGGGGTGCGGCAACTCAGGCGGATTTCTACTTCGCTTCCCGCCGTGGTATAGCGCACCGCGTTGCGCACCACATTTTCGAAAGCGCTGCGCAGCAGCTCGGGATTGCCCAGGGTGGTGCAGCCTTCCGCCTGCACCAGCTTGACGCCGCAATCGCGACTATGGGCCTCAAAATCCGCGTCGGCCACCACTTCCTCCAGCAGGTCAAGGATCTGGACTGTGGAACGCTCCTCCGGTGATTCGCCGCTTTCCAGGCGCGCCAGGGTCAGCAGCTTGCCGATCATCTCGTTGAGGCGGTCGGCTTCGAGCTCAATCCGGTCCAAGGCTTTTGTGGATTCGTCACCCGCACGCTGGCGAGCCAATCCCAGGGCCACATTCAGGCGGGCCAGCGGTGACCGCAGTTCATGTGAAATGTCGCTGATGAGCTGTTTCTGCGAGTTAAGCAAAATCTCCAGCCGCTCCGCCATGCGGTTGAAGTCGTGCACCAGTTCGGCAATTTCGTCCGTGCGCTTGGTCTCGGCGGCGCGTGCTCCCAGGTTGCCACTAGCCAGTTGGTGGGTGGCGGTGCGCAGGCGCACGATGGGGCCGGTCAGATAGCGGGCCAGCCAGAAGCAAACAAATCCTGAAACCAGGATGGCGAGTACCAGGCGAGTGATGAATTCCTCGGTGGTACGGCGCAGGGCGAAGGGACCATGACCCCGCAGGATATGTGCGACCAGCACGTAGCGCTCACCGTGCGGCCCCGAGGCTACCTGGGCCGCCAGCACAGCCGGCGGTGTGGTGAAAAATTCCGGCTGCCCGCTCTGGCCTACCCGGTGCACCAGCGACAGCAGATGTGGCGGCGTATTGCCGTTGCCGAACAGCCGCTGCCCTCCGGGAGCGAACCAAAAGAACTGCACATCCGCAGTGCGTTCCAATTGCTGCAGGTATTCCGTGGCCTTTTGCGGCTGCCCTTGTTCCAGCAGCGACAAAGCGGTCTGGTCGTAGAGCTTGATTGCGTCCGCGGTCAGAGAACGCCAGCGGGTCAGGACACGTTCCGAGGGGCGCTCGGCCAGCACCAGGGTTAGTCCCAGGAAGAGCGCCTGGGTTACCCAGAAGGAGAGGAAAATTTTGAGAAATATGCTCCGCATGGCCGTCTATTCGCCGCCCGGCGCGGCATAAATATAGCCCACTCCGCGCACCGTCTTGATGCGTTCCCCTCCTTTTCCATCCTCGCCTAACTTCTTTCGCAGTTTGCTGATGTGCATGTCAATGCTGCGGTCGTACGGCGAAAACAGGCGGCCCAGGGCTATCTTCGCGAGTTCGTCGCGCGTGACCACCCGCCCCGCCTCGCGCAGAAGAACGTCGAGCAGATTAAATTCCACTGCCGTCAGATCCACCACTTCGCCGCCGCGCAACACCATCCGCGTAGCCGGATTCAGTTCCACGTCCCCCACTCGCACGCTGGTTTGCGGCGCCTGCTTTTCCGCGCCCTCCCCGCGCGTGCGCCGCAGAATGGCGCGAATACGGGCCACCAGTTCGCGGGGATTGAAGGGCTTGGGCAGGTAATCGTCGGCGCCCAGTTCCAGGCCCACGATGCGGTCCACATCCTGGCCACGTGCGGTGAGCAGCAGCACCGGGACTGTTGAGGAAGCGCGCAATTTGCGCAGCACGTCGAGGCCGTTCATGCCGGGAAGCATGACGTCCAGCACCACCAGCGCGTGCTCCCCCGAAAGCGCCCGCTCCAGCCCGCGGCTGCCGTTGTGCACGGCTTCCACCTGCAGTCCCTCAGGCTGGAGGAATTCCTACACCAGGTCGCACAATTCCACGTCATCGTCCACTACCAGCACGCGGTCCATTGGCCTCATATCTGTTCTACATCAACGGGCGTCGCCCTCAATGTAAAGAAGTGTAAGCCCTTCTTTACAAAAATTTACCCCCTTTGACCGACTCTTTACCCCCCTCCCCTCGCCACGGTGTTTACCTCAGTAGCAAGACTTTTTTATGGAGGTTTCAAGATGACTCGCAAGCGCATTGTAGTTGGCCTGGC
>DASSQB010000316.1:0-2397 GCA_035702725.1 Terriglobales bacterium
GGTTCGCACGGCCTCTGATTTTCAAAGAACTTCCCCGCCAAAAAGCGGTCCAGCCACTGCGCCTGTACCACCGTTCGCGGGAACCCATCCAGGATGAAGCCGCGGGCACAGTCTGCCTGCACCAGCCGCTCACCCACCATCTGGTTTACCAGGTCGTCGGGAACCAGTTCGCCGCGGGCCATCATGGCCTTGGCCTTGTGGCCCAACTCCGTGTCCCGGGCTACGTTATCCCGCAGAATGTCGCCGGTGGAGATCTGCGGAATGCCATAACGCTGCGCGATCAGTTTCGCCTGCGTGCCCTTGCCTGCGCCGGGTGGACCAAGCAGAATGATCGGGCCCACATTGTGCGCCGTTGCGTCCGCCATCGCGTGGTTCGTACCTTTTTTCCTGCGGCCGCCCGCCCGATGCGACCGGAAAATTAGTTCGTACACCGAAGGCATTGCGTAATTGTGAATGGGGTAATCGGGTAAATGAAAATCCCCAAACCCGGCTCCTCCCCATTCTCAATTACCCAATTACCAAACTACCCAATCACACAATCCCTAGGCCCAGGTGCGGCGGCCGCGTATGCGGCTGCGCGGGCTGAAGCCTTCATAATGGCGCATGATCAGCTGCGCCTCAATCTGGGTCACGGTGTCCATGGCCACGCCCACCACGATCAGCAGCGAGGTGCCGCCAAAATAAAAGTTCACGCCCAAGCCGTTGGTCACCCACGTGGGCAATCGTTCAAAAAACGCGCCCAGGGCGCCCGGCAGGTGGTTCAGGTGAATACCGGCAATCATCCACTCCGGCAGGAAGGAGATGATGATCAGGTACAAGCCGCCTACCAGGGTGATGCGGGTCAGGCTCTCGTTGATGTAGTCGGCGGTGCGCCGTCCGGGCCGGATGCCGGGGATAAACCCGCCATACTTCCGCATGTTGTCGGCAACTTCGTTGGGGTTGAAGACAATGGAGACGTAGAAATAGGCAAAGAAGATGATTCCCACCGCGTAAAGCAGGGTATAGAGCGGCTCGCCCCAACCCAGGGCGCGGATCAGCCCTCCGAAATAGCGGTTGTTCTGGAACGCAAAGCCCGCGGTTTGCGGCAAAGTCAGAATGGAGGAGGCAAAAATCACCGGCATAACGCCGCCGGCGTTCACCCGTAGCGGCAGGTGGGTGGATTGCCCGCCCATGATCTTGCGGCCCACCACGCGTTTGGCGTACTGCACGGGGATGCGACGCTCCGAACGCTCCACGAACACGATAAAGCCCACCACGGCCAGCATCAGCACAACCAGCAGCGCCATAGCGGGAGCGGTAAAAGTGCCCCAGGCGTCGGTGCGGGCCTTGTCAATCAGGTCCACCACGCCGCGCGGCAGGCCGACCACGATGCCGGCAAAGATCAGGATGGACATGCCGTTGCCGATGCCGCGTTCGGAAATCTGCTCGCCCAGCCACATCACGAACACGCTGCCCGCGGTCAGAGTCAGCATGGTCATAAGAACGAATCCGATGCCGGGATTGTTTACAAAGGCGGTGCCGCCCGACACTGTCGAGCGCTCCAGGGTAATGGCGATGCCCAGCGACTGCACCGCGCTCAGACCCAGGGTCATGTAGCGGGTCCACTGCGTGATCTTCTTCCGCCCCAGCTCGCCTTCCTTCTGCAGTTTGGCCAGTGGCTCATAGACCACCGTCAGCAACTGCAAAATGATGGACGCCGTGATGTAGGGCATGATGCCCAGGGCGAATACCGTCAGCCGGCGCAATTGCCCGCCGCTGAACAGGTCCACAAACCCGAGAAACGTGCCCTGGTTCTGCTGGAAGAACTGCTGCAGCAGGTCGGCGTTGATGCCGGGGGTAGGAATGTGCCCACCCAGCCGGTACACCGCCAACATGGCCAGGGTGAAGATGATTCGTTTCCGCAGGTCGGGAATACGGAATACGTTGGCAAACTTCTCAAGCATTTACTGAAGAACCTCTACCTTCCCGCCGGCCTTGGTGATTTTTTCCTGCGCCGACTTGGAAAACTTATGCGCGTGCACGGTGAGCGCCGAACTAACTTCGCCGTCGCCCAGGATTTTCACCAGTTGCTCGACCCGCTTGATGAGTCCTGCCTTCGCCATCACCTCCGGGGTGATGGTGCTCTCGCCTAGCCCGGCCAGCTTTTCCAGATTCACCACCGCGTACTCCTGGCGGAAGATGTTGGTAAAGCCGCGCTTGGGCAACCGCCGGTGCAGCGGCATCTGGCCGCCTTCAAAGCCTCGCATCATGCGCGAGCCGGAGCGCGACCGCTGGCCCTTGTTGCCGCGCGTTGCCGTCTTACCCATGCCTGAGCCCATGCCGCGGCCCACGCGCTTGCGCTTCTCACTGGACTTGCGCGGCGCCCTGATGGTGGAAAGATTGGTTGCCATAATCTTA
>DASSQB010000317.1:0-8870 GCA_035702725.1 Terriglobales bacterium
GTTGCGCAGCAGGGCCGGCAAATTTTCCGTCAGCTTCTGCGCCTCGCGGCCAATACGCGGCCCGATGAAGGAGAAGAAGACTGTCAGTAGTATGGCCAGACCCAGGTAGATGACGGCAATAGCGCGGGTGCGGGTGTGCACCCAGCGTGTCATTTGCGACACCAGCGGTTCTACCAGATAGGCAAAGAAAATGGCGAACAGAACCAGCACCAGGGTGCGGCGGGTCAGGTAATCCAGGGCCAGCCCGGCCAGGAACAGGAGGGCGGTGAACAGGACGCGCGCCGTGCGTGTGTCAATCAAAGACACTGCTTACCTCGGGGACAAGCCGCGCGACAACAACTTCAATCGCGCAACACTTCCGTGTTCTCGCCCGCTATCAACATGCGAACAAGCTTATAGTTATTGTCCAGCCACAAGGCCCAGTCGCCGCTGTCGGTTTTCAGGTTGAGGCGGATCAGGGTACGCTCGGCTCCGCGAACCGGAACCTTCTCCCAGCCCACTGACTCCATAGTTACGGTGGAGGTATTGAGGGCCTGGGGCACAAGAATGCCGAATTTTTCCGGCCCCAGCTTACATTCCATTTCTTTGGCTCCCGCTTTGCAGCCTCCCGCCATGTAACGCCAGGCCAGCAATTCCCGCTGGGCAAAGAAATTATTGTCCAGAATCACGGTCGTGGGCGGCACCAGAAAAGGCTGCTGCACCGGCCTGGCGCCGGGAGCGCTCACCATCTTCTCCAGCAGGAAAGGGTCATTGGGAGTGACCAGAGCTTCCGCCTTCTCTGGCATCAGTTGATGCCACTCATAGCGTTTGAGCGAGCCGGTGCTGGACAGTTCCATCTCCGCCGTCTGCGCCGGTTCCTTGGAGCCGTCGTCAATTTTGAGCTGAAAAGTGGCGGTGCTGCCGCCCGGCTCCTGCTCAATTTTGAAAGTTTCCGTGGCCACGCGCTTGCCCTCGCGGAATATGCCGAAGGAGCCGGAATCCACTACCTTTCTGCCGCTATCGGCGCAGGCTGCGATAGCCAGAACCACCACGCAGATTGCCACCGGCCACGCCCTGCCTGAATTCACTGCGCTTCTCCTTTGCCCGTTGCCCACGGCAGCCGCGCCGCTATTTCGGCTACTACCTCAGCCACCGACCTGCCCCCGGTTTGCACACAACAATCCGCTTCCATATAACGCGAGCGGCGCGCGGCATACAATTGCCGGAAGTGGTTCTCAGAGACGGCCAGGGGACGCGCGCCCTGAGCCTGGGCGCGCTGCCACAGCTGTTCTACCGGGGCGTCCAGAAACACAGTGTAGCCGCAATTGCGCAGGGAGTGAGCGTTGGCGGGGTGCACGAAAGTGCCTCCTCCCAAAGCCACCACCGCCGCCGCCTCCTCCACTTCCTCCATAACCTGCTGCAACTCCTCGCTTTCCAGACGGCGAAACTCGTCTTCGCCAGAGTCGCGGAAAATATCGGAGATCTTGCGCTGTTGCCGGGCTTCGATTCGCCCATCAAGATCAATGAAGCGCCACCCCAGGCGCGTGGCCAGCTCCTCACCCACGCTTGTCTTGCCCGCGCCCATGAAACCCACAAGAAATACGGATTGCGCCCGGTCCGCAGGCTTGCCCACAGGCGCGCGGCGGCGCGTGTCCACCTTGGTTTGTCTGGCAGTTGGTTTCAGGCGGCAAACCTCCCGTGCGTGCAGGTACGCGGACCCCTGAAAAGAAAACGAGAAACACCCTCGCCCCGGTCATTCAGGGTGCAAAACTGCGGTTGTTTACTTTTTCTTAACGTGAATTCTACCACTGAAGGAACGCAGCCGGACCGAAGAGGAGCCGGCATTGGCGGTGCCGGCAAAGGACTTCCCTTGGGTGAGGGGAATGGCGGTGTGGGTCAGCGCGTGAAAGGGAAAATCGTTGGTCACGGCGCCCTTTTCGGAGGTGGCGGTGATGTCAACCGAGGCACTGGCCGGCAGGATAACGTCAATGTCGCCGGAATGGTTGGCAAAGGAATACTCGCCGCTATCGCCGAAGTCGCCGTTGTAGGTGATTTTGGCGTCGGTGGTATTCACCGAAAACATGCGCCCGTCGGCATTCTCCATGGTAACCGGCCCGCTGACGGTAATTACTTCCACATCGCCATGGGCCACATCTTCAAGGCGGACGGGACCGCTGAGGGTGTGGGCGTGGATGTGGCCGCCATCGGCCTGGCGCACCACAATATTGGCGGCATCGCCCTCCAGAGTCATGTCGGCATTGATGCCCTGGACGGAAATCGGCCCGCTGGTGGAACGCACGGTCAGGGAAGTGTCTGCCGGAACGCGCAGCTCGTAGTCCACGCGCCCTTCGTCGGGAGTGGCGTTCTGCAGGAAATGAGTGCGCAGTTCCAGCCGTCCCCCGCGCTGGGTGGCATCCACTTCCACCTTGTTGGAGCGCAGCAGCGCCACCACCCCCACCTGGCTGTCGCTGGAAGGAGTGATGGTAACGCCGCCGAACTGATTCATGACGCTGACGGCAGCGTGGGGGCCGAGATTGTAATGGAATTCCTTGCGGTTTTCAGCGGCGGCCACCAAGGTCGCGCTGCCTGCCAGCACGACCAGCACCCAGAGAACGCTGCGCGGCATGCTCGTCATCATTTGTTTTGCGCCCACCTGCCGGCGTTTGTGCCTCCCGGCTCTGCCCGGACCCGCGCCTCTGTTCAGGGCAACGAGTGCCGCATGGCCATCTTATACAACATGGCCTTCTGCTGGTAAGCCTCCATCAGCGCCTGGCGGCTCTCCTCGTCGTCGGGATTCCTGGTCACCAGGCCGCGCGCGTCAGCTATGTAAGCGTTCACGCGCTGCAGGTCTTGCCGGTAAGACTGGCTCAAGGCCGGAATGTGGGCGGCAACTTCTGAAAGAACTTGCTGGTCCTGCACGTCGCCCATGCTGGCGGACTGCAGAGGCGCTGCCTGAATGCTCGCGTCGGCGGCGTTATCGCTGGAAGGTTGCAGGGTGGCCTGCTGCCCGCCGGTTCTGTTCTGGTAGTACAACAGGCCTACGGCGACCAGCAACGCGGCCGCCACCGGCAGCAGCCAGTTGGCCGGTCCCCAGCGGGTAAGCGGCGTGCTTCCTAGAAGACTCCCCCGGGCGCTGTCTTTGACCAGGCCTTCCCGTTCCAGCGAGGACTTGATGCCATCCCACACTTTTTTGGACGGGTCCATCATGGGTACCAGCAGCTTGGCTTGCTCGGCAATGTACTTGAGGTCGGAAACCAGGCCAGAGCAGACCGCGCACTGGCGCAGATGCTCCTGCTGTTCGGCGTTGCCACCGTTATCGATTATGTAAGCCAGAACTGCCTGAAATTCCGCGCAGGTCATAAGCTCCTTCTCCCCGGTCTCGCTTCCTTGCTCCTCAACTCCTGGTCGCCCTCTCGGTGCGGCTGGTTTTGAGCAGATCGCGCAGTTTCATGCGCGCCTTGTGCAGCTGCGACTTGCTGTTGCCGATGGAACATCCCATGATCTCGGCAATCTCGTTGTGTTCGTACCCTTCAATGTCGTGCAGCACAAAAATAATACGATACCCCGGCGGCAGGCTTTCAATGGCCCGCTCCAGGTTGACCCGGTCAATGGAGCCCGCCAGCATGTTGTCGCGGGCGCCAATGTCCTTCTTGGGTCCTTCTTCCTGCGGCTCCAGGCTCTCTTCCAGCGAGACCTCTGGCAGGCCCTTCTTGCGCAGGTGCATCAGCACCACGTTCACGGCCAGGCGGTGCAGCCAGGTGGAAAAGGCGGATTCACCACGGAAGGTGGAGATCTTGCGATAAAGCTGCAGGAACGCTTCCTGCGTGAGATCCTCGGCTTCCGCCGTGTTGCCGGTCATGCGCAGGCACAAAGAATACACACGCCGTTTGTGCATGCCATACAGGGCTTCAAACGACTCGGAATCGCCCTGTTTGGCCCGATCAATGGCATCGGCTTCGGTGAGGCCGGGTACCAGTGTTTTCTTTGCTTGTGTCAATTCGCCTTTTTCAGGCCGCACTGGATGTGATGCGGCTAAGTAGCTGTTCGTTGTACGGCTTGCACGCAATACGCCAAACCCGGGTACATATCTGGGATAGATCTGCAGGCCCTGCCGGAGACATGGTTCTTGTCTCCCCGACGCTCGCCAGTGTGGCTCCCCTGCGTTCTAAGCAATCGCCGGGCACTTCCGGCCCACATTACCGAACCCCGGTTGTGGAGCTTAGTTTCCCGGAATCTGAGATTAGCCCGGACCCGGCACGCATGGAAGCGTCGCACCTAGAAGTGGTATCCGGCAACTCTGGTTGCGCACCCAGCTTTCCCCTTTTATACACCCCTGGTGGGAGTTCCAACTTGGGAGCGAACCGTGGCCTGAGACTGATTTTTTAAGTTGCGCTTCCCCTTGACATTCGACAGGAGTCAGCGCATGCTTCTTGTCGCATACCTAGGGGAGAAGATATGAAGCTAGCTGCTGGAGAGAGTGTGTGGGCACAGGCGCCCTCGCGTGTGCGGGCGAGAGCAGTTCGTCGGTTCTGATGGAGGCACGTGCGCCTACATTCGCGCATATCGGCATGGCTGCGGTCGCTGTTTCATCGCCGCGAGATGAACGACGACCTGGCCGAGGAACTGCGCTTTCATCTGGAGCAGCAGACGGAAGCTAATTTGGCGGCCGGTATGGACCCCGAACCTGCGCGCCGCCAAGCGGTGCTGGCTTTCGGCGGTTTGGAGGGCGTGAAGGAGGACTGCCGCGACCAGTGGAGCGCGCGTCTGCTCGATTCCACCGCTAAGGACCTGCATTACGCCCTGCGCGGCTTCCGCAGAAATCCCGTTTTCACGCTGGCAGCAGTTTGCACCATCGCGCTCGGCATCGGGGCCGCCACCGCCGTCTTCAGCGTGGTGGACCGCATCCTCTTCCGCGGCCTGCCTTATCCACGCGCTGAGCGCCTGGTTTCCGTGGGTATAACTGCTCCCATTGAAAACAACGAGTTCATGCTGGGGGCCAATTACGCTAACTGGCGCGAGGCCGCGCTGCCGTTTACGGCCATCACCTCGATGACCGCGTTCGACTCCGCCACTGCCAGTTGCGACTTAACTGAGTCCAATCCTCTGCGCATGAACTGCCTGGGGGTGGAATCCAATTTTCTGTCTACTTTCGGACTGAGTCCGGCGTTCGGGCGGGATTTCACGCCGGAAGATGACCGTCCAAAGGCGCCGCCCGTGGCGCTCATCTCCTATGCCCTATGGCGCGGCCGCTTTGGCGGCAATCCGGCCGCGGTGGGAAAACTGATTTCGCTGGACGGTAAACCGGTGCGCGTAGTTGGCGTGCTGCCGCCTGAGTTCGAGATGCCGACACTCATGCCTGACGACCTCCTCTTGCCGCAACGCATTGACTGGAACGAGCAGAAAAGTCAGCCGACAGGCCGGGTTTTGCGCTGCTTCGCTCGGCTCAGGCCGGGCGTCTCCATCGAACAGGCGCGGGCGCAGCTGCAGCCGCTTTTCACCGACCTGCTTAAGACCACGCCGCCGCAGTTTCGCAACGAAATTCATCTGCAGGTACGCTCGCTGCGCGATCGCGAACTCAGCGATGCCAGCCTGGCCGCGTGGGTGCTCCTGGGCGCGGTGCTGGCGGTGCTGCTGATTGCCTGCGCCAACGTTGCCAACTTGCTTCTGGCGCGCTCGGCCGCGCGGCAGCGTGAGTTGGCGGTGCGGGCCGCGCTGGGGGCGAGCCGCGGGCGTATGATCCGCCAGGCGCTCACCGAGAATCTGGTGCTGGCTCTGAGCGGCGGCGCGGCCGGTTGTGCCTTAGGCTATCTGTTGCTGCGCCTGTTCGTGGGCATGGCGCCGAAGGGCTTTCCGCGCCTGCAGCAGGCAGACCTGGATGGCCGTGTCTTGCTCTTCACTCTGGCAGTCTCGGTCGCCTGCGGCATTGTGTTTGGCCTGGTCCCCGCGCTGCATCGCGCCCCTCCACAACTGGCGCTTGCGGGAACACGCTTCAGTGCCGGCTCGCGTGGCTTCTTCCGCCAGTTGCTGGTGGTGGCGCAGGTGGCGATTTCCCTGGTGCTGCTGGCGGGCGCCAGCCTGCTGTTACGCAGCCTGTGGAACCTGCAGAACCAGCCCCTGGGCATGCGCACCGACAGCCTGCTGCTGGCGGAGATCACGCTGGGGCAGCAGCGCTATCCCCAGCCCGAACAGCAACTCGCTTTTTTTGATCAGCTGGAAGCGCGCCTGCGCCGGCTGCCCGGAGTGACCCGCCTTGCCCTCAGCGACTCGCTTCCCCCCGGCGGATGGCAGCACTTCCACATCTACGCCGCTATCAATGTGCGCGGCCGTCCGCGCTCGGCCGAAGGCACCGGCGGGGACGTGACCTGGCGCTCAGTGACGCCGCAATATTTCTCCACCCTCGACATTCCCATCGTGCGCGGCCGTGGCTTCACCGAAGCCGACCGCCAACCTACGCAGCAGGTGACTGTTCTCAGCCGCCAGCTGGCCGAGCGGCTGTTTCCCGGCAAAGATCCCTTGGGACAGCAACTGCAATTTGGCGAAGGCCCCTGGTATACCGTGATCGGGGTGGCAGCCGATGTGAAGAATGGCGGCCTGGCAGCAGCCGGCGATCCGGAGTACTACGTGGTGCGGCGGCATGCCGCTGCTGCTGCCGGCGATCCGCGGGCCCGCGTTGATGCTCATGCCTACGTTATTGTTCGCACCGGCATGAAACCTGCGGCCATGGCTGGCTGGGTGCGCCGCGAAATTGCCGCTCTCGACCCCACGCTTCCTGTCAGCGTAGACACCATGCGCCAGCGTGTGAGCCAGATGGAAGCCCGCCCGCGCTTCGACGCGGCGCTGCTCAGCCTGTTCGCGGCTGTGGGAGTCTTGCTGGCCGCCATTGGAATTTATGGTGTCATCGCCTTCCTGGTCACGCAGCGCACGCAGGAAATCGGCGTGCGCATGGCGCTCGGCGCCGGCACCGGTGATGTTTTCCGGCTGATTACCGGCAAAGGACTGTTGCTGATTGTAACTGGCAGCATGCTGGGAATTGGCGCGGCGCTGGGGCTTTCGCGCCTGCTGCGGGAATTGTTGTTTGAGATCGGGCCTAACGATCCGCTCACGCTGGGCAGCGCCGCCGGCGTGCTGATTGTCGTGGCCGTGCTGGCGACCCTGATTCCGGCACGCGCCGCCACTAGCATTGATCCCATGGTGGCGTTGCGCTATGAGTGAGGCAATTAGGCTGGAGGAAGGATGAACCAAACCGTAGATCTGCTGCAGGGCACGCTGGACCTGCTGATCCTGAAGACGCTGGCCCTGGAGGCGATGCACGGCTGGGGCGTCGCCCAGCGCATCCAGCAAATCTCAAAGGATGCGCTGCAGGTGCAGCAGGGCTCGCTCTATCCGGCGCTGCATCGCCTGGAGCAGCAGGGCTGGATTGAAGCCGAGTGGCGCCCCTCCGAGAACAACCGCCGCGCCAAGTACTATTCCCTCACCGGCGCCGGACGCAAACAACTGGAAGTGGAGACTGCCAATTGGGAGCGGCTCTCCGCCGCGATCCGGCAGATTCTGCAGACCGCGTGAACGGTGCGCTGCAAGCGAGATCCCTCAGGCCTGAGGACCCTCGGGATGACGCCGTCGTGTCCCGTGTGGGAGCGGGTCTTCGACCCGCTCAGGCGGGGCGGAGCCCCGCCTCCACACATTCCAACTGCGCGCTCGGGATGACAGAGAGAAAATTATCAGGCGACGGATTTGGCGGTGATGGTTTCCAACCCGTGCCCGTGGGGTCCGGTTTCGCGCTGGCGGAGGAGGAATGCGAAGGTCAAGCCCAGGAATCCGAGAACGGAGAAGATACACATGCCCAGGCGGTAGCCTTCGGGGTTGGCGGCGCTGGCATGGGAGTGGTCGTTAGCCCAGCCAATTAGCAGGTTGAATCCCGCCAGCCCGATGTTCTGGATCATGGTCATCAGTCCATAGGCGGTGCCCAACTTCGACTGCTCGACGATGTAGGCCACAGAGGGCCACATCACCGCCGGAATCAGGGAGAATGACACTCCCATCATGGCCATGGGCACATAGAGGGAAATGTTGGTGTAGCCCATCATCAGGTACACGGGGATGAGCAGTAGGGAACCGAACATCATGAGCAGGGCGCGCCTGCCGACTTTGTCGGCGAACAAGCCGAAGGTGGGGGTGCCGAACATCGTGAAGGCGGTGAGGATGCTCACCAGGAAGCCGCCGAGTTCACGGCTCGTGTGGTGCGCGTCCATGAAGAACTTGATGGCGAAGGTCTCAAAGGGGAAGATGCCCGAGTAAAACACGATGCACAGGGCAACGATGTACCAGTAAGAGCGGCCGAAGCGGAAGACATCGCTGAAGACGACTTTGTCGGTGGAGCTCGCCTGTCCCAACGAATACTTTTGCTCAGCGCGAGCCTCGAAAATCCAGTAGAGCACGGCGCCAATCACGCACAGGGTGCCGAAGCCCACGGCGATGAGCAGGGGATTGCGCCAGCTGGTATATGCCGATTGCGCCCAGGTGGGAGAATTCTGTGCCAGCCATGTGCCCAGCCGGGCGATCATCAAGTTCATGCCAAAGGCAAAGCTGAGTTCCTTGCCGCGGAACCATTTGGCCACGGCCGTGGTCACGGCAACAATCAGCGACTCAGCGCCCAGGCCGAAGACCAACCGTCCAGAGGCCATTACGGCCAGCGTGGGTGAGGTCACGGTGATGGCTGCCCCCAGCAGGCAAAGCACGCCAAAAATGAAGATGGCCTTGCGGGTGCCGATGCGGTCCACAATGATGCCGCCAATCAGCACCATGAAAACATTAGGAATGCTGTAAATGGCCTGCAACAGCCCGATATTGGCGTCGCTGAAGTGCAGCTGCTTTACCAGCAGATCGGCAATGGG
>DASSQB010000318.1:0-18743 GCA_035702725.1 Terriglobales bacterium
ATTTCAGAAATAACCGATAGAAAAGGACGGCGGGCCGCCGGATGGGTTTTCTATGACGGCGAGTGCGAGTTCTGCCGATCCATGGCGCGGCGCTTTCGCTCCACCCTGCAGAAGCGCGGTTTTGGCCTGGCGCCTCTGCAGGACCCGCGCGTGGCAACACTTCTCGGTTTGCCGCCCAACCTCCTGCCGCGGGAAATGCGCGTTCTTACGGCGGAAGGCCAGGTCCTGGGTGGGGCGCAGGCAGTCACATTTTTGGCGGGAAAAATCTGGTGGGCCTGGCCGGTTCACGCTGCCGCCAGGCTGCCCGGCATGCCGGCGCTGCTACGCGCGGCGTACAGGCGGGTGGCTGATCACCGTCATTGCCCCAGTTGTGCCGTTGGCCAGAGCGCTGAGAATGGCGGTTCCCGCAGCCGTCTGAAAGGAGCGGAAAGATGAGCGCTAGGTTGGTGCCCCTGGCGGGGCACTAACGTACCTGTACCTTCCGCATCAACCTGCTGCCTACCTTTCGGCGCTAAACTCCCAGCAGTAGTATGGCCGTTCAGAAAAAATGGATCGGGTTGGGCGTAGGCGTGGTGCTCGTCCTCTATGCCTTTGGCATGCTGATCTGGCTCTCCAATCAGCCGCCCATTCTGTCCCGCTCGGAACAAAAGGACCCGCTCTCCGGCTACCCCCTGCAGGTGCGCTTCAATCCCATTCGTGACCGCGCCCCGGAACGGCCAGCCAACGAGATGGTCAATGCCATGCAGGAGGGCAAGTGCCGCGAAGAACTGGCCGACTGGTTTAAGGACTATCGCCGGCAGTACGCGGGATTTATCTGCAAGTCGGAAGAGCAGCACCCCCTGGTGTCGTGGAGCCTGTTTGACCGCGAGGACGAACCGCCGCTCGTCATTCTCCACTATCATGTGACCCGCCGCGACGGCCAAAGCACCTACCCTGAGGATCTGTGGGTTACCGCCATGCAGAAGGATGGGCGTTGGGTGGCCACCAAGTACGGCGCTCTCTACTGATTTCCTCTGCCGCTTCCATCGCCAACTCAACAACCGATTTCGCGGAGTGACGTTTTGGCGATCATGCGGGGGTAGGCGCGAGCGGCACAAATATTGCTAAGATCGGCGCTGCACCTGCTCTAGTGGCAGCACGGCGTTCATGGAGCCGGAGCGGAAGCCCTCAAGGTCCAGGGTGACATACGTAAAGCCCAGAGCTTTGAAGATGCGGGTGAATTGCTCGGCCATAGCGGGATCGAGCGCGCGCGGCAGTTCCTCACGGGCAATTTCGATGCGGACGATCGGCCCGTGATGCCGCACGCGGAACTGGCGGAAACCCAGGACACGTAGAGCCTCTTCGCCCTGCTCTACCGCGGCCAGCGCCTCGCCGGTCACAGGGCGTCCATACTCGATACGTGAGGAGAGGCACGCGGAAGCGGGTTTGTCCCAGACGCGCAGACCGGCCAGCCGTGCCAGTTCTCGAATTTCCTGCTTGCCGAGGCCGGCTTCAAGCAGGGGCGCGGCCACCTGGTGCCGGCGCGCTGCCTCCTGTCCCGGGCGGAAGTCGCCCTGGTCATCGGCGTTCACCCCGTAGGCGATGCAATCAAACCGGCGCTGGAGGCGGAATTCCTCCATGAAAGTAAACAGCTCATCCTTGCAATGGAAACAGCGGCTGCCGTCGTTGCGCGCGTACTCTGGGCGCTCCAGTTCATGTGTAGCTATAACCTCCAAAGGAATCTGTCGCTCCTGGGCGAAGGCCATTGCGTCGCGTAACTGAAAGCGGGCCAGGCTGGGCGAATCGGCGATGACTGCAAGCATATCGTCACCCAGCACGCGGCGAGCGGTATCGGCCAAGAAGGCGGAGTCCACGCCGCCGGAATAGGCGACCAGCGTGCGGCCCAGCGAGCGCAGGCGCGCTTCCAGGCGCTCGCGCTTGGCGGTCAAATCCGGGAAGTTGGGCAAAGTTGCCACCGCAATATGTTAGTACGGCGCAGTGCAGATTAGCGAACTCGGCAGGAAATTTGACTAGGGGGTGCAACCTGGCGTGGTTAGACTGCTCTTAAGCGCATGAACCAGGCTTCGTTTACATTATCCGCGTTATGTTTGGCGGCGCTGGCGGTTGTTTGCCACCCGGTCTGGGCCCAGCAAGCCGGCAGTGCGGCGGTTCCGCAGCCGCTGCCGGCCCAGCGTCCAAGGGCGGCCCTGGTCGTAACTCCGGCGCCACTGGAAATTCCGGCCGACGCCCGCCGGCCCGATCGCATACTGCAGATGGGCCACACCGGCCAAATAACGGCCCTTGCGTTCAGCCCCGATGGCCAGCGGCTGGCGACCGGCAGCGACGACAGCACAGTCCGGATCTGGGACTTGGCTACCGGACAGGAGCAACTAACTCTCGGCGGCCAGCAGAAGATAATCACCGCCGTGGCCTTCAGCCCCGAGGGCGGCAGGCTGGCGTTCGGCAGCGCCGACGGCAAGTTCGTAGTCGCCGATGCCAACACCGGCAAGGCCGTTTATTCGCGCGACTTTCATCAGTGGGTGGATGCTGTTGCCTTCAGCCCGGATGGGCAATACCTGGCTGTTACCATCCAGCAGAACGAGGAAGAGGAACAATCCAGCGCCAGCATCCAGATCTACCGAGCCGATACGGGACAGGAGTTCAGGACTGTGCCGCTCCCGTGGAGTTCAGCTCCGCAGCTGGCAATCACCGCCGACAACCACCTGATCAGTTCTGGATTTGAAGGCGAAGATGACCCAGTGAACATTTGGGATATCGCCTCCGGGCAGCTGGTGAAGACGTTTCCCATCGAAGCGCAGGCCGTCAGCCCGGACGGCCGCTGGGCGGTCACTCAGGAATTTCAGCAGAGTGGCAAGGTGGCGTTGTGGGACCTGAAAACTGGGCGCCAGGCGTGGGAGTCGCCTGCACCGTACGCGCACATTTATTTTGCTTTCAGCCGGGATGGGCAACAGTTGCTGCTGGCCGATCTAAACCATTCCGAAATGAAGTTATGGGAAACCGCTACCCGCAAAGAGATCGAGACTTTTCCTGGTAGTCAGACGGTGGTCCGTAACGTTGTATTCAGTGGCGATGGGAAGACAATTGCCGCCGGGGCCGCAGACGGTTCAATTGCTGTTTGGGACGCGGCCACCGCGCGCCGCGTGCAATTTCTCCCCGCCCAGTTGGCGGTGGCCGCCGTGGCCTTCACTCCGGAAGGAGCCCTGCTCGCGGGCGATCCGCAGGGACTCGTGCTCTGGGGTACCTCGGCAGGCAAGGTACTTAAGCGGCTCAGCGCCCAGCCGGTAACGAATATGATTGCCAGCGCAGATGGAAGCTGGCTGGCGGCTAATCCCGACTACCAGTTGGCGGTTTGGAACGCCCATTCCTGGCAGCCCGCCGTCCTCACACCACCTTCGACCCGACGAACTTTCTACGCGGCGTTTGGCGGCACGCAACCACCGGCCGCGGAAATTGACAATCCTGCTGTCAGTTGGAGCCGCATCAGCGATGATCCCCAAAAACGCATCGTGTGGCGCTCCTTCAATCCGCTGGCCATCAGCCCGGATGGAAAGCTTCTGGCTACATCTTTCATGCGTGGTGGCGATGTGGCCATCTGGGATACGCGCAGCGGAGAAAAGCTGCGCACTGTTTCCAGCGGCAACCTGGGGGTGAATTGCCTGAGCTTCAGCCCCGACGGGCGCTGGCTGCTGATAGGCGGGCAGATAACTCCGCTTCGGCCAGGAGTCAACCTGCTGGAATTGAAATATGGATTTGAGCTGTGGGATGTGAACAACTGGCGCGAGCGCTCTTTGCCCATTACGATAACTGGCGGAGCAGCCGCTGCTTTCAGCCCCAGCGGCGGTCTGCTCGCTGTGGGCACGAGTGCCGCCGTCATCACCATCTTTGATCTCAGCCAGGATAAGACGGTGCAAACTCTGGCTGGCCCGGACCCGTTCCGGTCAGGGTTCTTCGTCTTCAGCCCTGGCGGCAAGTGGCTGGCCCAGCCGGGGAGGCAGGGAATCAGCCTGTGGACCGTGGCCGGAAATCCCTAAGTGCCCGGCAATAAAAAAGGCAGCGAGGCTGCACGCCTCGCCGCCATTTGGGACCGCCTTAAGTCGCCCTTCTCAGGCGCGCTTGGTTTTGTTCTTTCCTTTGCCCAGCTTCTTGCCAGCCTTCTTAACTTTCGCCTTCTTCGCATGCTTGTGGACGCTCTGCTTGGCTTCGGCTTTGTCGACGCCGCGCTGTCCGTTGACGCTGGCAGTAGTCTCGGCATGCTCGATGCCGGTTGACATCGGCTTGCTGCCACGTCCCTGCGCCGCTGCGCTCAAGCTCGAAATCCAAAGCGCCACTACTAGCGTAAGAAGCAACGTGAAAGACCGTTTCATTGTCCCTCCCCTTGCATTGGGAATTGCTGTCTTTTGCAAACCCCGTGCTGGGAGCGGAGTTGCGGGGATGCAGAAGACCTTTCAATAGTTACGAAAGTAACGGTTTCAGAACGGACTTGCTCCGCCGATCACTGCCGCATGGCGGACTGTTTCACCGCCCCTGCCGCTTGCTTCAGCTCAGGGCGATCGGCAGCCGGGTCGCAGCTCTGCACCAGGGTGGCGTAGTATTCGCGCGCTTCGGCGGCGTTTCCGGCCAACTCTGCGGCGCGAGCGGCGCCATAGAGCGAATTGAAGCGCCGGGGCGAATCGCGCAGCGCGGCCTTGTAGGCGGCCAATGCCTCGGCCGTACGCTTCAGTTCCAGCAGCATGTCTGCCTGCATCTCGCGCGCGGGAATGCGGCTGTAGGTGACGCCCTCATCTTCCTCGCGCTTCACGGCCTTCTCGATGCCCTGCAGCGCGGCATCAGTTTTTCCTTCGGAGATGGCCAGCCAGGCTTCCACTTCCAGGCGATCAATTGCTGTTCCGGGATAGCCGGCATTGCCCATCTTTTTGCTGTGCGCCTCGCGGGCGGCAATGATCTCCTTCAGTTTTTCCAGGTCCTGGCGGGCGCCGGCCACATCGCCGCTGCGGGCTGCACCAATAGCACGCGCGAAGTAAGTGTCGTCTTGCCACCGGAGTTTAATGTGGGGAATGGCGAGCGTGGCTGCTTCCTTCCACTGGCGCGACTCGAGCGCATTTCGGGCCGCGAACATCGCCTGTTCATCGGCGATTTCCTCGGTGCTGGCGCCAGGAACGTGCTTGAGTTCCTCCACCAGTTCTCGCGCCTTGGCCAGTTGTCCGCTCTGCAGGTAGGCATAGTCAAGAAAATCCATGGCGTGGAACTGGTAGCCGGAATCCGCCAGGTGGGCGCGCGTGGCCTGGGCGGCAGCCGCGGCAGCGGCCAGGTTGGAGTTGATGCAATCCTGCCACAGCCCGAGACGAATAAAGATGTGCGATGGCATATGCAGCGCATGCGAGGAAGCGGGCGCAATCCTGGCATAGGCGCGCGCGGCGTCCAGCCCTTGCGCGGCAAGCTGGGGCGTGTCGGTGGCGTGGATCAGGTAGTGCGCCATGCCGGGATTATCGGGATGTTTCTGGAACAGCGGCTGGAGAATGGCGACGGCCTGCTTGCGATTTGCCATCTCGTTATCGCCGTCCTCGGCCAGGGCAACCAGGGAGAGAGCGTAGAACGCCGCTCCCTCATCATCATCCGGAAATTTCTGATGCAGCTGCGCCATGGCTTGCGCGTAGGCGCGCCGCCGGTCGAGGTGGCTCAGCTTGGGATTTTCCTGGTAAAAGGCAGTAGCCGCGGCGATATATGCGCGCTCGCGCTCCGTTTTCGCGCTGGCTTTCTCCGCCTCCTGCGCATACTGCCGGCCGGCACGCAGGGTGGTTGCAGTGGGGAAATCCCACAACTGGTGATACAAGCCCATGGCTTCCCCCCAGTAGGCGATGGCACAGTGGGGATCCTGCCGTGCGGCCTCTCCAAACGCCTGCTCAACCTGCTGGTACTGAAAGGAGTGCAAGAGGGCGACGCCATGTTCCACCGTCTTTTGTGCCTGCGCAGTGCAAGAACTGGGGAAGTTCACCGTGCCCAGGGCGTCGCTGCTGGGCTTTCCGCTTTGCGCAAAAATCGGTGACAAAAATCCCGCACCCAGCAACACCCCGACCACCAGCAAGGAAGCGACTCGCCTGTTCCCCAGCATGGCCGTACCCCCTTTTACTACGGCTGAAAAATCCGCGAGCAGTCATGGTAAACCCCAAAGCCACGGTTCGGATATAGACGAAAATCGCTAGAAAAGCCGCTGCATGCGGCGCAGGGTGCCGAAGGTGCCGACGTTGGCCAGGGAAAATGCAAACCGATACTGATTCTCGTTACGCACCAGGCCAAGCGCGAAGCGTTGCAACTCGAAGGTGACACCGCAGCAGTTGAAGTTGTAATTTGCCTGATAAATGGAGAACTGCAGCGAGTTAAGGTTGGCATCCACGCCGGCCATGGCGGCTACATTGAACCCGTGGCGGTTGACGTTGCCGTAGCGCCCGATGATGCGCCACTGGTTGAATTTGAGAGGCAGGGAAAGCGGATTGGAGCTGGGCAGCAACTGTGCCGGCGCCTGCAGGAAGGAGTGTCCGCCGCCCAGAAAGAACTGTCCCAGGGTGTAGCCCACCGTCGTGGTGCTGGCATTGATGCGGCCCTTCTGCACGTCATAGTCCAAATCCCACTCCGCATCCAGACTGCCGGGCTGAAAACGCAAACGCGAAATTACCGGCGAGTAGTTGGCAGGCTGAGTAAGAAACGCAATGCCGGTGAAATTCACCGTGCTGGCAAAGACATTAGGCTGGCCGGGTGCCAGGGCGCCGCCAAAAGTGGGATTGAAGTAATGTTTCTGAGCCACACGCCAGGTGATGATTTCGCGCGCTGATGGCGGCTCGCAGGGATTGGTAGCTTCTGCGGTGTCTGGACTGCTGCTCGGGTTGGCGCCCGGTGTGCCCGCGCTACCCTCCGCGGGGGAAGCCGGGGAAACCCCGGCCTCGGCGGATGCAGGAGGCTGTTGCGGACTCGTTCCGCCGGTTAAATCCTCGCAATCGGGATTATCCACCTTGGTCTGCTTCGCAAACAGACGGTTGGTGACTCCGTACTCCACTTCATTGGTGTCGGTCAGCACGTCAACATCATCAAAACGCAGAATGTTGCTGAAGTTGTCTACGCCGGTAACGTAGCGATAAGTAACCGCCGGCTCAATCACGTGCTTGAACTTGTGCCCCAACAGCGTCTTATTGAACACGCGCGCCAGCGAGGGCGGGCGCAGTTCAAACGTGCCCTCCACGGCTTTACGGTTGATGGGTTCATTGCTGGGCGTGCCCACGTTGCCCGGAACCGGAGTCAGGCTCTGGGTGTAGGCGGTGTCCTGGAGAGCTAACTCGGGGCGAAAGTCCCAGCCATGAAACTGGAGAGGAAGAGAGATGTCAGGGCGAAGGTTGAACCGGCCCACTTCGGGCGCGGTACGGAAGAAAGCTGTCGCGCCGGTGGCAGAAGTTGCTATCGGCTCGTTGCGTGACAAGCCCTCAACGGCGGTATCAAAGGACCAGTACAGTGGAGAGTGACCCAGCGGGCGGTCAAGGCTGGAAAATTCAAAGCTGGGAGTGTGACGGATGGTGATCACATTGTCCGGTATAAAGTTCTGGAAATCCTGAAAGCGACCGGCAAAAGCGTTCAGAGAATAGCCGTTGAAATTCCTGCTTAAGAACCCATAGGAATCCACTTCCGAATTGATGGCCTGGACGAAGCCCGTGTTGAAGGCCAGGCGGTAAACGTAAGAGCTCAGGTATTCGACGTTGATGACAGCCCGAGTCTCCGCGTTCAGGTCGCTGGCAGACCTGACCAGGATGTCCTCGCCGCCCTGCTTGCAGGTGGTGCCTATTTGCTGCGAGCACGCCCCGATCTGCCCTTTCTTCAGCTGATAACCGCGATCGGTGACGCCGGAATAAGTAATGGCGAGGTAACTGTGCTCGCTGGGAGTGGCGCGAAAGACGCCGCGTTCCGCCCAGCCCCGGCTGGAGAACATTTCCCCGCCGATGGTCGCATCCATGCTGCGGTTGATGGCCCAGTAGAAGGAATCACCCAGAATGATTCCCTTGATGTTAGAGGTGCCGAAATTGGGCATGAGGAAACCGGAGTGGCGTCCAAGGTGGTCTACGGGATGGGTGGCATAGGGCATGAAGAACGCGGGGATGCCTTTCACCCGAAACGTGCTGCGGTAGATCTTGGCGTCGCCGCCCACCTGCACCACGGCGCGCGGGGTATTGAAGGTCCATATGGGATGCGGCACTTCGCAGGAGGTGACCGTGCCGTGGTGCACCAGATAACGGTCGGGGCCGAGCTTATCCACCACTTTGCCGGTAAAGGCAAAGGGGTTGGAAGTGGTCAGGGTCACCAGCTGGCCATGAAACCGCATGCCCAGCGTGCCGCTCACGTGGTAGAAGGCGCCGACTTCGGTGCGCACGTTGTAGGTGCCATGAGTGGCTTCCAGGTGTTCGTCGTGCGGCCCGCCATCCAGAATCACGTGACCGGTTTCCGTGGTGTCACCAGTTTTGGGATCATAGGTGACATGGTCGGCATAAAGAAGGTAGTTGCCGCGCGTGAGCAGCACATTGCCGTTGGCTTTGTAAACCCCGCCGGTGCGCTCCTGCTCGCATGCCTGGATGATGGTTTCCACTGCCTGGCCGGGGGAGTGCACGTGGGTGATGGTTCCGCTGCAGGCGGCAGCCGGCGGTTGCAGCTGAAGCTGCAAAGGCGGCGGCTGCAAGCCTGCGACCGACGGAAATTGCAGCGAAGCGCGCGGGCGCAACTGGCTGGTAACTATGGGAACCGTGAACAGCAGATGACAAAGGCAGGCTGCCGTGATAAGGATTCGAAAGCGGAGATTCATCAGAAGCGCACGCGCCGCCTGCAGGTTGAAGTGTTGCCGAACTTTCGAACTTAGCACGGCGCAGGGATGCAGGCAAAGGCACAGGCTGATGCCGGCGGAGCGCGGCGACTGGGAACTTCCGCGCTCCTGGCGATTTTCCAACGACCTATGTCCTGTCCCACAGGTGGCGGCGACAGCCGCGGCACAAATCTGCGGCCGGCGCGCGTGCGCCCCCGCTTCTATCCCAGTGGCTCCGCCGCCCCGGGCGAGCCGCCAGCGTTAGGCGAAGATCGCGTGCTGATTGAGGCCGAAGCCGGCGATCTCAGCGAGCAGCAGTTTGCCGCCAGCCTCGAGTCTCCTGCCGCGCCTGGACGCCGATTTGTCCCTGGTCCGCCCGGGAGCCACACGCCCTTGAACAACTCGAAGGAAAAGGCACGGAGCCAAGAGAGGGTCGAAGACGTAATCCTTGATGGTCATCCGACCGTCTGCGATTCCGACAAAAAAACTGCGGAAGAACCTATAGCGGAAGCGTCAGATTTACAATCTGCCCCAGACGCGTCTCTGGCCGCGAGCGAGTGCCCGGTGGCGGAGGAAAAATGGTGTGCCCCAGCGCCTCCCGAGGCTTCCGCCTATTTCAACAGCGCTCGGAACGATGACCAGGGAAGTGACGTTTTCCTGGCCGATGCGCCGCAGTGGCGACAGGAAGTCGCTGCCCGCCTGAACAACTATCATTCGCGCCGCACCAGGAAACCACCGCGCTATCCCTCGCTGGCGCTGAAGTTCGATCCGCCGGCATATCCTTCACCCCCGAGTTACGTCGCCGAGCCGCCGTGCGTCTCTGCTTCTCCCCTTCCCGCGCGCTCGGAGGCGGCCACTGCGACTGCCGCCGCTGCCGAAGAAATGGAGGAGCCGCAGCTTCTGCCCGCGGACGCCAGCAACGTTATTGAGTTCCCGCGCCCGCTGGTGCCGCCTCCGCCGCGTCCCGATGTACTGGCCGAGCCCATTCTGGATATGCCCCGCATCCTGGACGCGCCCGAAGCCGTGCCCAAGCAGGTGCCACTGGGCGGCATTGTCCTGCAAGCAGAGGAAGCGGCCGCGCCCAGCGACCTGGAACTGCCGCTGCCGGTGGCGCCGCTGGGGAATCGTCTGCTCGCCGCGGGCCTGGATGGGATGCTGGTGGCGGCGGCCACCGTGATGTTCGCACTCATCGCGAATAAGATCGCCGTGCTGCTGCCCTCGGCCCGCGTGGTCCTGGAATTGGGAGTTGCGCTGCCGGCCATTTTATGGGCCGTTTTCGAATACGTCTTCCTGGTTTATACCGGCTCGACCCCGGGAATGCGCTTGACCGGCTTGCGCCTGAGTGACTTTGACGGCAGCGTGCCCGACCGCACTACCCGCCGCTGGCGCGCTTTAGCCATGGCGCTCTCCGCGGTGTCCCTTGGCCTGGGCTTCCTCTGGTGCCTGCTGGATGAAGACACGCTTTGCTGGCACGACCGCATCACCCGCACCTACCTGGACGCTGGGCGCGCCGCCGAAACCAGCCCGCGGCACGGGCCCATGTTCCCGCAGAGGCTTTTCGCCTGCCTGCGCCGGGCGGAGGCCTTTCTGCAGCGCCGGGACGAGGAAACCAGCGACGGAGCCGGCCCGCTCGAACACTGAAAAGCCACTACCCGATGTGTTATCTTCAACGTTTGTCCAAGCGCCTTAGAGCAAGCGTGTGTCCCGGCCGTTGAAGTAAATCCCAGAAGCAATGTCGAGCACGAGCATTCGTCGCCCCGCTGCCAAGGTTTTCGTCGCCACTACGGTGATGCTGACCTTCATCTCCTTTTGGCGGGCGGCGGCTATAGTCCTTTCCGACCTTGCTTCGTCCGCCTACTACGCCGGCGGCGACGCCGAGAAAGTCATCGGCAAGAGCGCTCCCTGGTTCATCCTGGCCGTAATGCTGTTCAGCTATGCCGTGCGGGCTCTGTACATCGAGTCCAGCGCCATGTTCGTGCGCGGCGGTGTTTACCGCGTGGTCAAGGAGGCCATGGGCGGCACTCTGGCCAAGATTTCGGTCTCGGCCCTCCTCTTCGACTATGTTCTGACCGGGCCTATCAGCGCCGTTTCGGCGGGCCAGTACCTGGCCGGCTTCGTGGACGACATCAGCCGCTACGTGGGCCATCCCATCAACTTTAGCGAATCGGGCACCAACCACTTCGCGGCGGTATTTGCCGCCCTGGTGGTGCTTTACTTCTGGTGGAAGAACATTCAGGGCATCCACGAGAGCAGTGACAAGGCCATGAAGATCATGAAGATCACCACCGTGATGGTGGTGATGCTGATCATCTGGTGCCTGGTCACGCTGATCAAAAACCCCACCCCCCTCCCGCCCAGCCCCTTTACTCCCGGCGTATTTCACTTCAGTCATGAGTCCCTGGGCTGGCTGTTCGGGAGCTGGGCCTCGAAGATAACCCTGGTGATGCTGCTGGTGGGCTTCGGGCACTCCGTGCTGGCCATGTCGGGCGAAGAGACCCTGGCGCAGGTGAACCGCGAGATTGAGCATCCGAAGCTCAAGAACCTGGAAAAGACCGGGCTGGTGATTTTCATCTACAGCCTGGTATTCACCTCCCTGGTTTCGTTCTTCGCCGTGATGATCATCCCTGACAGCGTGCGCCCGAATTTCTTCGGCAACCTGATCGGCGGCATCGCCATGTACCTGACCGGCCCCTACACCGTGAAGCTGTTATTCCACGGCTTTGTGGTGCTGGTGGGCGTGCTGATTTTGGCGGGCGCGGAAAATACCTCGATCGTAGGCGCCAATGGTGTGCTCAACCGCGTAGCCGAAGACGGCGTGCTGACCGACTGGTTCCAGAAGCCGCAGAAACGCTATGGGACCAGCTACCGCATCATCAACCTGATCGTGCTGATGCAGCTGGCGACCATCGCCCTCAGCCGCGGCAACGTTTACCTGCTGGCCGCGTTGTATGCCTTCGGCGTGATCTGGAGTTTCGCCATGAAAGGCCTGGCGGTGCTGGTGCTGCGCTACACCGAGCCGGAGAACCGCCAGTGGAAGGTGCCGGGCAATTTCCACGTGTTTGGCCGGGAAGTGCCGATGGGCTTGACCATCATCACCGTGGTGCTGTTCATGACCGCCATCGTCAACCTGTTTACCAAGCAGGAAGCCACCATCGCGGGCGTGATCTTCACGGTGGTGTTCTTTGGAATTTTTACCGCCTCCGAGCACCACGTCGCCAGGCAGCGCCGAGGTAAGCCGGAGATGCTCGACCAGTTCCGGGTGTACGGCAACCAGGAACTGGGCAGCGGCGCGCTGGGCGTGCGCCCGGGCAACATCCTGGTGACGGTGCGCGATCCGCGCAACCTCTACTACCTGCGGCAGACGCTGGGGCGCACCGATACCACCAAGCAGGACGTAGTGGTCATGACGGCGCGTCTCTACCACCGCGAGCACACCTTCAGCGGTAGCACGCAGATGGATGCCGACGACGTCTTCGACCACTACGAACAAGAGCTGTTTACATCCGTCGTAGCCGCGGCGGAAAAGGAAGGCAAGCCGGTGTCATTGCTGGTGGTGCCGGCGAGCGATGTGTTTGAGGCTATCGTGGTCACGGCGCAGCGGCTGGACGCCACCCGCATTGTCTGCGGCGCCTCCAACAAGCTCACCGCCGACGAGCAGGGCAAGCTCACCGGCGATGCCTGGGAGCGCCTGCCCGAACCGCGGCCGCGTCTCGAGCTGGAAGTGGCCTTTCCTGACGGCCGCTCGCGTCTCTATCCTTTGGGGCCGCACATCCCGCGCCTGCGCCAGCAGGATTTGGAACTGCTGCACCGCATCTGGCTGCAGGTGACCTCCGACCCCGAGTACAGTGGACTTCACCACTACCACATTGTGGCGCTGGCGCTGCAGGAACTGGAACGCGAGCTGCAGGGCCAGCAGCGCCCCGAGTTATTGGCCGAACTGCGTCGCCAGTTGCTCAGCGAAACGGAGCCGCCGTCTACCACCGAAATTCCTCCTCAGCCCAGCGCCGGCAAGCGCTGAGCTCGATTGGTTCGCCGCAGTGTATCCGATAAACAAAACAAGAGGGTGTCCTAACGCGCTTTTCGTTGGGTGGGCGCAATTACCTCGAGGCTTCGTAATGGTTTGTTGAAGAGTTCCGGCAGTTGGCAGGTGATTTCCCGAGCTCTGGTCCAGACCTCAAGCTTCTCTTTTCCTACCCTTTGCACAAACCGCAAAGGGTAGGACACCCCGATATGTTTGCGGGAGAGAGCCGAGTCCTCAGTGCGCGAAAACTCCCTCACCCACCAGAACAGGATGGCGCGCTGAACGCCGCCTGGCGGCGGGTGGCCGGTTGCGGGCCTCGGCCGCGCCCGTCTGGTAATTGATTTCGTTGGAGGTGAGTGTGTGCTCGCCGAAGACGCGCACATCCGCCTCAGCCCGGGTTCCGGTCTGCAGCCACATCCCTCCTACTTCGCCGAAGCTGAGCGTTAGGTGCACGCGCTTGAGCCACCAGGAGGGGTTCTTGGCCAGATCGCCATCAATCAGCCGTGGAAGGTAGGTCTCGGCGTCAATCCAGCCGCGCCCTTCGACCAGGTCCTCCCGCTTGTGCTTGGGTTGAAGCTGCAACAGATAGCAAGAATGGCCATCTACGTTGGCCATCCCCAGGAAGACGAAATCGTAATTCTCGCGATTCAGAACACTGGCGCCATGGTCTTCAGCCGTGGTTTTGACCTCATGTTCCAGAATCTTACGAACCACCTTCTCCCCTCGGGAGGCACCGATTACCCGGTCAATGGTAAAAGTTTTCCGGTTGGGAGGTAGGAAGCTGATTTCGGCAACAACGTTGGATTTCGGCTGCCGGTCGCCGGCACTGAACAGCTTGTAATCCCGCACCAGGGTGTAGGCCCGGTAGTTGTGTTTATTTTCCAACTGAGCCTTTTCCAGACCAGTAACAATTCCTTCTACATCAATAGGTTGTTGCCTTGAGTTGACGGTGGCCGGGAGTGTCTTTGACGCGGGAGCCTGATTTTGCGCCATGACCGGTATGGCCGCCACTGCCGAGATCAGGAACACGGTTACCATTTCACGATGCACGAATCACCCCACCTCAGTTCTACTGATCATCCCCGCTTCCAGTTAGAAGCAAGTTAAGGGCCAGCGGAGGGCCAGGTGGATAAGAGCAGAGCAGAATTCGTAAGTAGCTGAAACCATGGCTTCAGGTGCCAATCCACAGGTGGGGTCAAAGGGGCCCGATGGGTACCAATGGGCAACAAGGGCTCAGCCCGGCGGCTGCGGGCGAGTAACAACTGCAGGTTCCTCGGCAGGCGAGAGCGGCGCTTCTGGGCGTCTCTGACCCAACACCTCGCGGTAGGCGTGCAGAATGCGGCGCGCGCTCGCCTCCCAAGAGAAGCGTGCCGCCTGCTCGTATCCGCGTTGTTTCATCTTGTCGCGCAGAGGCTGGTCGAGCAACACGCGGTGCAGGGCGCGCATGATCTCAAACAGATTCTCAGGATTCACCAGCACGGCGGCGTTGCCTACCACCTCCGGCAGCGAGGTGGTGTTCGAGGTGACTACCGGTGTGCCGTGCGCCATGGCCTCCAGCGGCGGCAGACCGAACCCTTCATAAAGCGAGGGAAAGACGAAAATCTTGGCTGTGTCGTAGAAGATGCGCAGCACTTCGATGGGCACGAAGCCGAGGAAACGCACATCATTCTGCACCGCGCTGCGTACTACCGTGCGCCGCAGCTCCGGCTGACGGGAAAGCTCGTCGCCGATGATGATCAGCTTCAGGTCAGGAAATTTACCTTCCTTGTCCAGCTCCGCCTTGAGGGCTGAGAAAGCCTCGATGATGCGGCCGACGTTCTTGTGCGGGCTGATGCGGCCGGCGTAGAGAATGAAGGGATAGCTGACCTGGTAGCGCTCGGCGATGAACTGGCGGTCGGCGTCGGTGGCGTGGCCCAGGCGGAAGCGCTCGTCAATGGCGTTGTAAATTACCTCGATTTTTTCCGGCGCAATGCGGAAGAGCGCTTCCACGTCCTGCTTAGTGAAGTTGGAGACGGCAAAAATCCGGGCGGCGCGCTGCAGCACACGCCGGGTCAGGTGAAAGTGAGCGGCGCGGCGAATGCCCGAGTGCTCGCGCTGCCGGTACATGTGCTCCAGCACATCGTGCACGGTGATGATGCCGGGGCAGGGGAGTGATTGCGGCGCCCACGAAAGATGCGGGATATGAACCAGCTGGCAGCGTTCGTGGCGCAGGATGCGGCGGAAACCCAAAAAGCCGGCGAGCGAGGCTTCCGGCGCAGTGAGGGCCACGCCTTCAAAGTTTGGGGGGAGGGGGTCAATGTCGCGGAACTTTTCCGGGGGGCCGATCAGGACGTAATTCGTTTCCTGATCCAGGCGGCCAAGGGCGCGCAGCACATTGCGGATGTAGGTGCCCACGCCAAAATCGCCAATGCGCCGGATGTCTATGGCGATCTTCACGGGGAAAAGTATAGACCCAAAGCAAAGCCGGGCCACAGATTCGCACGGATTGTCACCGATTCTTGAATACCTCCTGATCCGTGCTGATCTGTGAAAATCCGTGGCTAAACGCGCGCTTCGGCGTGGGCGCGGGCGCGGCGTTCGGCGTAGAGTGGGAATGCCTCGGCCAGCTCGAACACCTCTTTGCGAATTCGCTTCAGCACCTCGGGTTCGCTGCGGTGGTAGAGCGCCTCCGCGATCCAGCGTCCCACCTGGCGCATTTCCTTCTCCTTCATGCCGCGCGTAGTCAGGGCCGGAGTGCCGATGCGAACGCCACTAGGCTTGAGGGGTGGGTTGGTGTCGAAAGGGATGGCATTCTTATTGACCGTGATGCCTGCCTCGCCCAGCGCCTTCTCCGCCTCGCTGCCCAGCATGCCCTTGGCGAACACATCCACCAGCATCAGGTGAGTATCGGTGCCGCCGGAAATGAGGCGGAAGCCCTCGTTGCGCAGCGCCTCGGCCAGGATTTTGGCGTTGGCTACAATCTGCCGGGCGTAGTCCTTGAACTCCGGCTGCATGGCTTCTTTCAGGCAAACCGCCTTAGCGGCCACAATGTGCACCAGCGGACCGCCCTGGTCGCCGGGGAAGACGGTCTTATCAATGGCGGCGGCATATTCCTGCTTGCACAGGATCATGCCGGCGCGCGGCCCGCGCAGGGTCTTGTGCGTTGTAGTAGTAACAATCTGGGCGTGGGGCACAGGCGAGGGATGCATGCCGCCCGCGACCAGGCCAGCAAAATGCGCCATGTCTACCAGGTAGAGGGCGCCGACCTTGTCGGCAATCTGCCGCATGCGGGCGAAGTCAATGACGCGCGGGTAGGCGCTGCCGCCGCCAATGATCAGCTTGGGGCGCTCGCGCTCGGCCAGCTTTTCCAGTTCATCGTAGTCAATGGTTTCGCTTTCTCGAGTCACGCCATAGGGAACGATCTTGTAAGTCTTGCCGGAAAAATTCAGGTGATGCCCGTGCGTGAGGTGGCCGCCATGTGCCAAATTCAGGCCAAGTATGGTGTCGCCGGGCTGCAGCACTGCGCTATACGCCTCCATGTTGGCGGAAGAGCCGGAGTGCGGCTGCACGTTGGCGTGCTCCGCGCCAAAAAGCTGCTTGGCGCGCTCGCGGGCCAGGTTCTCAACCACATCCACGAACTCGCATCCGCCGTAGTAGCGCTTGCCGGGATAGCCCTCGGCGTACTTGTTGGTGAACACCGAGCCCATGGCTTCGAGCACGGCTTCGCTGACGAAGTTCTCGGAGGCGATCAATTCCAGGCCTTCGTGCTGGCGGCGAACCTCGCTGTCAATGGCGGCGGCAACTTCCGGGTCAATTTCATAGAGGGGGCGGGTCATGGATTGGTTCATAAGCGGCTCTCGGCTGTGGGTCGTCGGCTGTTGGCTGTTAGCTCTTGGCTTTGTAGCTGTCAGCTATCAGCCGTCAGCTTTCAGCCAAATATCAATCGTCAATCTTGAATCGTCATTCGTCAATCGGTTCTACCCGTGTGAATCCGTGGCCAGGGAATTTTCTTTGCGCTCGATGGCCATAATTTTGTCTACCCGACGCTGGTGGCGGCCGCCTTCAAAGCGGGTTTCCAGGAACTTGCGCACCAGCTTTTCCGCGGTGCCTCCATCGGTGACGCGGGCTCCCAGGCAGAGCACGTTGGCGTTGTTGTGAGCCCGGGCCATCTCGGCTTCGTATTCCGTATCAGCCTTAGCGGCGCGAATACCCGGCATCTTGTTGGCACTCATGGACATGCCAATGCCGGTGCCACACACCAGAATGCCGAAATCAGCCTGCCCGCGGACGACTTCCTCGCCCACGGCGCGGGCGAAGTCTGGGTAGTCCACGGATTCAGGAGAGTGCGTGCCCCGGTCATCAACATGAATGCCCTGGCTCACGAGCAGGCGTTTTACGCTCTCCTTCAGTTCGAAGCCAGCGTGGTCAGAACCCAGGGCAATCTTCATGACCAGTCATTCTAACCGCAAGGGTCCCAAAAGCTTAAACGCAGAGAGGGCAGAGATTTGGCTGAAAAAGCGCACCGAGTGAATCCGCTGACGTTACCTCAGTACCATTGACCAGTTACGACCGCCCCGGTAGCTTGCACCCAAAGCTTGGAGGCGTGTATGGCAGTTGGCCTGTTTGTGATCCTGGTAATTGCGGGGATAATCCACATTTTCCTGGGACATTTTGCCGATGGTAGCCTCTTATTGGGGCTTAGCGCCGTTCTCGGCGGAGTCATTTACCTGCTCGCCAAGGAGCAGCAGAAAGCGCTGGATTTTCTTCACTGGGTGCAGACTAACCGGCAGATGATCCAGCAAGGCTGGTCCTACTACGAGAGCAAAAAAATCACGCCGCGGACAGTGGTCACCCAGTACCAGGCTTGCATTTCGCTCTTTGTTTTCACCACACGTTTCCGCTCGCCGCGGCTGGTGGTGGGAAGCGACAAGGGCCAGACCACCGCAATCATCTACACCCTGATTTCTGCCCTGTTCGGCTGGTGGGGCATCCCCTGGGGCATCATCTACACACCGCAGGCGATCTACCGCAACTTTTGCGGCGGCTATCGCCAGACCATTGCCGAACTGCTGCCGACGGTAGACGCCGAGGTGGAGCGCCTGGAAAAGAAGCTGCGCCGCAGTTCTCAGAGCGCGGGGCAAGCGGCTCTTTCCGCCTCCGCAAAGTGAGCCGCTTATGGACGTAGTTGCAGAAGCCGTAATGCTGTCGCTGTTCGGGTCAGCCGCCTGGTTTCTGGGCGGACTCTTGTTCGATCGCCGTAAGCGCGTGCACCATTTCATCTGCCGCCTGCACCGTTCGCCTTATCCACCCCATCCCGAAGACTGGGTCATCAGCAACCGCATCCGGACGCTGCAGTTTTTTATTATCCTGTTGCTCTGCTTCTCTTCTGTCGGCGTTATCGGCAGCCTGGCGGGCCTGGCGCTGGCCATTTTGCGCTAGCCGCCGCCCACACGACCTCCGCGGCACTTTTGCCCGAACACGCAGAATCAACCACATAACCGGCCTTTTCGCCCGCGTGGGTATGAGAGAATGCGCTTTCACCCCTATGACCAGGCCTCCCAGCGAGACCGAGCGGCTGCGCAAAATCGTCGAGGCCTTTCCCCAGGTCACCGTCACCGTGCTGGGCGACATGGTGGCCGACGAGTTCGTCTACGGGGAGATTTCCCGAGTCTCGCGCGAGGCCCCGGTGCTCATCCTCAAGCACCGTGAGCGCGATGTCGTGCCGGGAGGCGGCGCCAATGCGGTGTATAACCTGGCCGACCTGGGCGTCAACGTGCTCCCGGTGGGCGTGGTGGGTGAGGACGAAACCGGCAGGCTGCTGCTGAAGCGCTTTCGTCAGAAGCGGATTCCGGCCAGCGGCTTGATCCGGGAGAAGGGCTATCCCACGGTCACGAAAACCCGCATTCTGGCAGG
>DASSQB010000319.1:0-5062 GCA_035702725.1 Terriglobales bacterium
CGAAATACCGGAGGGGTCGGGAGTGATGTTGGCGCTGGCCACTGCCCTTCCGCTTTCATCGAAGATGTTGCCGCCCGCCAGGTACATGCTGGCAATCGGCTGGCCATGCTGGTCGCGCGGCGTGTGGCAGTCGCCGCAGACACCCACCGCGGTCACCAGGTATTTGCCGTAAGCGGCGGCATTGGAAGTGTCGGGCGCAGCCACCGTTCCTACCGGCTGCGGGGCGCTGTTGATGAGCCGGGAGACGGGGAACGGCAGGTGAGTGGTGCCGGGATTGTTGCGTGCCGGAGGCTGCGCGCGCAGGTAGACAATTATGGATGCCAGGTCTTCGTCCGACATGTGGCTGAAACTGCGGTAGGGCATCATGGGAAACAGCGCCCGCCCGTCGCGGGCGACGCCCTCGCGGATGGCGCGCGCCAGTTCGTCATCGGTCCACTTGCCGATGCCGGTCTCCGGGTCGGGAGTGATGTTGGGAGCGACCACGCGGAAATCGCCCTGGTCGGCCATCACCCGGCCCGATCCCTTGGCCGCCAGCAATTGCGGCATGTCTTTGCCTTTCGCGTCGAAAGTAGTGTGGCAGCCGTAGCACAGCGAGACGTGCTCCACCAGGTATTCGCCGCGCTTCAGGCGCTCCGGGGTGGCCTGGAACCGGCGCTCCGTGACCGGACGTGCGCGGGGGCCAATAATTGGGCGCCAGCCCACGGTGAAGGTGATGGCCACGGCCAGAAGCAGCAGCAGAGCAATACAGGAATATCCCGCAAAGCGGACGAAGGTGCGCATGGTATCTCCGTAAGGGGAACTTGCGAACGGCAGGGGTACCCCAAAATTAACAGTTGTTGTACCGGAACCGCGGGGACGGGTCAACATCTTTGATGAGCCAAGAAGCGACAGTCTCCGGCGGCGTGGGCGAGCAACGCCACACGGGCCGACCTATGCGGCGTGACGCCACAACAGTTGGCGTGGCGCCTCAGAGCCGCGGGCGATAAGCGTGTTAAAATTGCCACTCCTGGCAGGCTTTCCCCGGCAAGCAGGCATTTCCGCTTCGACAAAAAGAGGGCCGACCTGAGTGGCACAGGATCCGACTTCCAATACGGTGACCTACGCCGATGCGGGCGTGGACATTGACCGCGCCAACCGCACCAAGCAGCGCATCAAGTACCTGGCGCACAAGACTTTCTCGCGCAGCGTGCTGAGTGATATTGGCAGCTTCGGAGGCCTTTTTGCGCTCAGTCCCAAGTACCAGGAGCCGGTGCTGGTTTCCAGTGTGGACGGGGTGGGCACCAAGCTGAAGGTAGCCTTCGAGATGAACCTGCACCACACGGTCGGGGCCGACCTGGTGAACCACTGCGTGAACGATATTGCCGTGCAGGGGGCGGCTCCGCTCTTCTTTATGGATTACCTGGCCACGGGCAGGCTGCAGCCGGAAGTAGCGGAGAAGGTGGTGACTGGGATCGCGGATGCGTGCAAGGCCAACGGCTGCGCCCTAATCGGGGGCGAAACGGCCGAGATGCCGGGCTTTTACGCTGAGGGCGAGTACGATCTGGCGGGCTTCATCGTGGGGATCGCCGACCGTGAACGCATTCTGACCGGCAAGAATGTGCAGCCGGGAGACGTGCTGATCGGGCTGCCGTCGAACGGGCTTCACACCAATGGCTATTCGCTGGCGCGCAAACTGCTGTTCGAGGTGGCGCGCTATACACCGGACACCTTCGTCAGCGAGATAAAGAATAAAGTCGGCAACGAGTTGATGCGCACCCACAAGAGCTACTGGCCGGTGGTGAAGAAGTTGCTGGAGGGGGGGCTGCTTTCGGCTATGGCCCACATCACCGGCGGGGGCATCACAGAGAACCTGCCGCGGGTGCTGCCGCGGGGCACGGCGGCGGTGGTGGAAGTCAACTCCTGGCCGGTGCCGCCAGTGTTCGAGCACCTGCAGAAGTTGGGCAACGTCCCGCAGACGGAGATGTTCCGCACTTTCAATATGGGAGTGGGAATGGTACTGGTTCTGCCGGCAAACAATTTCAAAAAAGTGCAGACCGTGCTGGAACGGGTAGGCGAGAAGGGATATACGATCGGGCGCATCGTGAAGGGGGACAGAAAAGTACAGTACGCCTGATTGACGATTGACGATCGAAGATTAAGATCAGTTGCTCGGTCCCCAGTTCTCGGTGGTAAGCATTCAGCCGTCAGTGCTCAGCATTCAGCCTCCGATATTTCCTCAGACACCAAAGATTTTCTCTGTGTGTCTGTGACTCTGTGGTGAATAATTGATTTTGATGAAGAACCTTGGAATTCTCCTATCCGGGCGAGGGTCGAACTTTGAGGCGATTGCCGATTCGGTGGCGGCGGGGCGGATTCGCGCCAACATTGCGGTGGTGATTTCCAACCGGGCCGAGGCGCCGGGAATCGAGTCCGCGCGGCAGCGCGGGCTGGACGCGCGCGTTATACCTTCCAAAGGCAAGCAGCGCGAGCAACATGACGCGGAAGTAGTGGCCGCCCTGCAGGAAAAGAAAGTTGACTTGGTGTGCCTGGCGGGCTACATGCGGCTATTGTCGCCCTGGTTTGTGCGTCAGTTTCCTGACCGCATTCTCAACATTCATCCCTCGCTGCTGCCGGCGTTCCCTGGCTTGGAAGCGCAAAAACAGGCTCTGGAGTACGGAGCCAAAGTCAGCGGCTGCACGGTGCATTTTGTAGACGAGCAACTCGACCACGGCGCCATCATCCTGCAGAAGGCGGTGCCGGTGCTGGACGGCGACGACGATCACACGCTGGCGGCGCGCATTCTGGAGCAGGAGCATATCGCCTACACGGAAGCCATCAACGTGGTGCTGGGCGGAGGCTACGAGCTGGTGGGGCGCAGGCTGGTGAGGCGCCTCGCCGTCAAAGCTTAACGCAGAGGGCGCTGAAAAGATCTTTAACCCAGAGGACGAAGAAAATCTGGCAGGTTCTTTCATTTCTGCTCTCGCAGCGAACTCCGCCATACCTTTGCGCCTCTGCGCTAAGCTTTTTTCATTATGGATGAAATCGCTTACCGGCACGGGCTCGACCTGTTCAACCGGGGCGAGTTTTTTGACGCGCACGAGGTGCTGGAAGACGTGTGGCGGGCGGCTCCGGCAGCAGAGAAGAAATTTCTGCAGGGCCTGATCCAGGTGGCGGTGGGGTTACACCATCATTCGCGCGGTAACGTGGTCGGAGCCCGCTCGCTGCTGGCGCGCGCGCACCGCAATCTGAGCGCGTATCCAGCGCGCCACGGCGGCATTGACCTGGCGGAATTGCGGGCACAAGTGGAGCGATGGGTAGAGGCGCTGGGAAACGGCTCTTCTGCGCCGGCATTGCCTCGCATTGGAACATCGCCGGGCTGAGCCCGGATTCCCAGCCTGATTGCGTGCGCTAGACCGCACACTTCCAGCCCTTGTGGGCACGGGGCGGAGCCCCGTCACCACACGTTCTGGGTTATGGTCCTTCCCTCTGCTCAAGATGACCATCGTAAGAGGTGGGAGCGCACCCCAGATCGCTATCAATCAGCATGTTTCGTCAGCGGTAGGACGCGATGGGGCGCATGAGGAAAGAGAAGCCACCGGCATGGTAGATGACTTTGCCGGGGGAGTCGGGAGTCGCGGGGACTTTGCCGGCGCGGACCTGCTCGAAGGCGGTAACCAGGCGAGGCAGCACCGAAGGCGACGATACGGGAATGTTGTGGGCGCCGAGGACAATCTTCACCTGCGGCGCAAGAGCGGCCAGGTGGTGAATGGAGGCATCATAAGCGCGGAGATCGGTCTCGGGGCGATATAACCAGATGGTGGCCGGATAGTAGGTATCGCCGGTAAAGAGAAGGCCGTGGGCGCGGTCGGAAAGCGAGATAGCGTCGGGCGTGTGGCCGGGCGTGGCGAGCACCTGCAGCGTTCGGCCGCCCAATTCTAAATTCTGGCCGTCGTGGATGTAGGCGGTGATTTTCCAGGGGCGCGTGGCGTAGGTTTTGGGATCAAAATCCTTGGGCAAGGAGCCGCAAATCTGGCCGGGAGCCAGTTCGGCCTGGGCATCTTCCCGCGAGCCGCGCGCGTTTCGGCGGGTGAACTCGGTATCCAGTCCGTAGATGGTCTGAAATTCCCAGTTATCGCCGACGTGATCATTGTGGGTGTGGGAATTCAGAACCACGATGGGAAGGCGGGTGAGCTGGTCCGTGACTTTCTTCAAGTCGCTAATGCCCATGCCGGTGTCGAAAAGCAGGGCACGCTTGTTGCCCAGAATAAGATAGCCGATGGTTTCCTCCGCCTGGTGTGGTTCGTAAATGGCGAAGACGCCAGGAGCGACCTTATAGACTTCAAACCAGGGATCGGAAACCGGGACGCGCTGCAGCGTTTTATATTCCGGACGGGGCAGAGCGCGGCACCAGTCAGGCACATTTGCCGCGGCGGTGGAGATGGCAAAGCAGAGGAGGAGCAGCAGTTTGGACATGGGCGGCGGGATTATATCGCGTCTGCGAGAGCAGTAGTCGGCCATGCGTGCCGCCCTGCCCTGTGAGAAGCTATAGCGGCACGGCATGAACGCGCACATCCTGCAACTGCTGGAAGGCTATTTCGGGCGGCACGGCTATTGGACGGTGGCGGTGGTACTTCTGCTGGAGAACGCCGGTGTGCCCGTACCCGGGGAGACGGTGCTGTTGCTGGCGGGATTCCTTACTTTCTCACAGCACCATTTTCGACTCCCCTGGGTGATTGCCGTGGGGGTAGCGGCGGCCACAATCGGCGACAACCTGGGCTACGTTATCGGCAGCTACGGTGGGCGCCCGCTGCTTAACAGGTACCGGCAGTTCTTCCATATTTCCCCCGCCCAGATCGAGCAGGGCGAGCGCCTATTTGAGAAGCACGGGCCGGTGACGGTTTTTTTCGCTCGCTTCATTTTCGGCATGCGCATCATCACGGGCCCGCTTGCCGGCGTCCTGCGCATGCACTGGAAAAAATTCGCGCTATTTAATTTTTTGGGGGCGCTCGCCTGGGTAACGGTGGTGGCCGGTGGCGGCTATTTGTTTGGGCGGCAGTGGCAAAACCTGGTGCGCTGGGTGGGC
>DASSQB010000320.1:0-2933 GCA_035702725.1 Terriglobales bacterium
GCCTCCACACCGGCTTCGCAATCCCGGGAAACCTACATCGCACTGCTGGCGGCGGCGGGAATCGCGGCGCACTTCACGCTGCATTACCTGGCAGGGGTGAGTGCGGAAATCTACAATGTGCCGCTTTACCTCACGCTGGCGGTTGGCGGCGTGCCGTTGCTGATCGGGCTGACGCGGCGCCTGCTGAAGGCGGAATTCGGCTCCGACCTGCTGGCGGGAATATCCATTCTCAGCTCAGTGCTGCTGGGCCAGTTCCTGGTGGGCTCCATTATTGTGCTCATGCTTTCCGGCGGGGCAGCGCTGGAGCAGTTTGCCACGCGGCGCGCGTCGTCAGTGCTGGACGCGCTGGCCAAACGCATGCCGCAGGTTGCGCACCGCAAGAACGACGGCGCGATCGCGGACACAGATCTGCAGCAGATTGCTATCGGCGACCTGCTGGTGGTGTTTCCGCACGAGATTTGCCCGGTGGACGGTGTGGTGGTGGAAGGCCACGGGGTGATGGACGAATCGTATCTGACGGGCGAGCCCTATGAGATGTCGAAGACGCCGGGCTCGAAGGTGCTGTCAGGCGCCATTAATGGCGATACGGCGCTGACTATCCAGGCGGAAGCGCTGCCGGTGAACTCGCGCTACGCCAAGATCATGCGGGTGATGCAGGAAACGGAACAGAAGCGTCCGCGGCTGCGGCGGCTGGGAGACAAACTGGGCGCGTGGTACACGCCCATTGCTGTGGCCGTGGCGGGAGCGGCGTGGGCGGCCACAGGCGAGCCTATGCGCTTTTTGGCAGTGGTGGTAATTGCCACCCCGTGCCCGCTGCTGATTTCCATACCGGTGGCGGTGATCGGCGCCATCTCGCTGGCGGCGCGGCACGGCATCATCATCAAGAATCCGGCGGTGCTGGAGCAGATTTCCACGTGCCGCACGCTGATCTTCGACAAGACGGGAACGCTGACTTATGGCAAGCCGGCCCTGACCGAGATTCTTCCCGCTCCCGGGTTCGCCAGCGAGGATGTCCTGCAGGATGCGGCCAGCCTGGAGCAATACTCCAAGCACCCGCTGGCCGGGGCGATTTTAGTGGCAGCGCAGGGCGCCAGGCTGGCCCGGGAAGCGGTAAGCCACGTCAGCGAACGCCCCGGCGAAGGACTGGAAGGAGTGGTGGCAGGCCGGGTGGTGCGCATTACCGGTCGCAACAAAGTGGAGGATCAGAAACTAGTCCTTCCGCCGATTGTGAGCGGGCTGGAGTGCCTGGTGTTCGTGGATGGCCGTTATGCCGCCACGTTCCGCTTTCACGACGCGCCGCGGATGGAGAGCCGGTCGTTTGTGGACCATCTGAAGCCGAAGCACGCGGTGGAAAAGGTAATGCTGGTCTCCGGCGACCGCGAATCGGAGGTGCGCTACCTGGCCGATGAGGTGGGCATCACCGAGGTCCATGCCAGCCAGGCGCCGGAGCAAAAGGTGGCGATCGTGGAGGAGGAGACAGGGCGGGGACGCACCCTGTTCCTGGGTGACGGCATCAACGACGCGCCGGCGCTGATGGCAGCGACGGTGGGAGTCGCGTTCGGGCCGAACAGCGACATTACTTCTGAAGCCGCCGGCGCGGTGATCATGACTACGTCGCTGGCCAAGGTGGATGAACTGTTTCACATCAGTGACCGCATGCGGACCATTGCGCTGCAGAGTGCGCTGGGCGGGATGGCGCTGAGCATAGTGGGCATGATTGCCGCCGCCGCCGGGTTTTTGCCGGCATTGCACGGAGCCATTGCGCAAGAAATCATAGATCTTTTGGCAGTGCTGAACGCGGTGCGGGTGGCGCTACCCACGCGCACCATGTCGGATTTCGAGGCGGCAAGTTCGTTTGTGAGTTCGACGCACACGCATTTGGGAGCGGGCGCCTGAGGGATGGCGCTCGTGACGGTGGGCCATGGAAGGGATCTGGTTGGTGTTTCTGGTAGTGTTTGTTTTGAACCTGCTGCCCGCGTTTGCTCCTCCAACCTGGGTAGCACTGTCCTTCTTCAGCTATAAATTTCCCGACAACGATATCGCCATGCTGGCGCTGGTGGGAGCGACCGCGGCGACGCTGGGCAGGGTGATCCTGGCGAAGTTCGCCCGTACCATTGTGCGCGGCAGGCTGCTGAGCGAGGATACCCGCCAGAACATTGACGTGATCAAGGAGAGCCTGCAGGGAAAGAAAACCTTAACCGCGGGTGCCAGCCTCTTTTATGCCTTCAGTCCGCTGCCTTCGAATTATCTGTTCATCGCTTATGGCCTGACCACGCTGGAGCTGCGGGTGCTGGCTCTGCCATTTTTTCTGGGACGGCTGATCGGGTACAACTTCTGGGCGCATCTGGGCTCGGCGGCGGCGCACAAACTGGCCATCGAGGCGCCGGAGACTTACATGAGCGCCTACTTCGTGCTGGTGCAGATAGCGTGCCTGGCCCTGATTTACGTGTTCATGCGCCTTGACTGGCGGCGGTTGCTGCAGGAACGAAAGCTGCGCTGGGCGGGGAAGGGAAGCTCGAAGTACCTGGTACCTAGTACCCAGGTCCCGGGAACTGGCGCCCAGGCCGGCAAGGGTTCGGACAGAGGGTAAGTTTGTGCGAGGGTTGCGGGCAGCAGAATTTCAATTCTGGTAGTTTGCCGGAGAGGGCGCTCGGCCCATAGAATGAAGAGGCGAGGCGGAGCGTAGCTTCCGCCGCTCGCTTCCTGACAATTGGCGCCGGAGAGATGGCCGAGTGGCTGAAGGCGCACGCTTGGAAAGCGTGTATACGGGAAACCGTATCGTGGGTTCGAATCCCACTCTCTCCGCCATTTTGATTCCACAGGACTTAGAGCAGATTTCCGCGCGGCTACCGTCATCGGCTACCGCGATATTCGGGAAATCTCCGCTGACTCGGTATTAGCCCACCGGAGGCTATACCGTGAAAGTCGCCATC
>DASSQB010000321.1:0-18119 GCA_035702725.1 Terriglobales bacterium
AAAGGAGCCATGCCCCAGGCCAGGAAGCGGTTGGGGACGTCCCAGGAATAAGGGCCCGGGCCCTCCAGTCCGCTATTCAGATTGTCAATGCTGTAGGTAAGGACTGCATTGGTGACGCTGCGGGAGCGGGTATAGGAGAGCATCAGGGGATAAGTTTTGCGGAAAGTGTGGCGCACGATGAACTGCAGCGAGCTGGAGTGATCCTGGCGAGCGTTGCTCATGAGGAAGGGGCCGCCGGTGAGGCCGGCGAGGAGAGGCTGGGGCAGAAAAATAAATCCGTCGATGCCGCGGCGCTGCAGGTATTCGACGGTGGTGTAGACGTCGCCAGGCAAGCGACGCTCGAGGCTGAGGCTCCAGTTGACGAAACGCGGCTCGCGCAAGGTGTTCTGATTCAGAAAGAACTGGGTAAGCACCGGCGGGCGCAACAGGGCGCCATTCGCGCCGTAGTAATAATCGAGGCGGGTGCCGGAAAGCGGCAAACTGACGAGGCTGAGGTTGGTGGCGTCATAGAAAATGCCAAAACCGCCGGAGAGCTTGGTTTCGCCGTCGCTGGTGAGCATGTAGGTGCCGGCGATGCGGGGAGAGGCCAGGATGCGGCGGACGATCTCATCGGCGTCGAAGCGCAAACCCGCTTCGATGAGCAGCCGGTTGGAAGGTGACCAGCGGTCCTGCGCGTAAGCGCTGCCCTGCAGGTTATTTTTGCGCAGGGCGCTGGTTTCGCCGGGGAACAGGGTCTGGCGGAGGAGCGTGCCGGTTTCAGCGAAGGTGCGGATGGGAGTGCGGTCATCAAATTCGTGGTACACCACGCGATCGGCGTCCATGCCGAATTTGAGTTCGTGCCGGCCATGCCAGGTGCGGGGCCGCAGGTAGACGTTGGTGATCCACTGCAAGCGGCGGGAACGGCCGAGGGTGGTGCGGTAGAAATTCCCGCTGACCAGGCCGGGAGAAACGATAAATGGCTCATTACCCAAGGGCAGAATGTCGAGCTCCTGCTCGAATAGGGCCAGGCCGTTTTCCAGCAGCGTGCCATTCTTAAAATAGTGCTGGTCTTTGAAAGTGGCCAGGTAGCCGGTCTCGTCCTGGTTGGTGGTGGCGTTGAGCGGAGTGAACAGCGAGAGGCCGGCATGACTGTATTTGAAGCGATTGAACAGGAAGCTGCCGGTCAGAATGTTGGAGCGGGTGATGTTGGTCTGCAACTTGACCAGATTGCTGAAGCGCCAAAGCGGCGCCTGGTCGGCATGGGCGGGCAAATCGCGAATCAGATTGTAGTCGTACTCGAAATCCTCGGCGTCATAAAACCACACTTTGCCCTTCTTCAGCGGGCCGGAAACCGTGAAGCGGGGCGTCCATTTATCCAGATTGATGCCACGAATGAACTTGAACGAGGGCAGGAAATTGGTGCCGGAGTAACGCAGGTGATCGTCGCCGATGCCGGTGGTAAGGTTGAGGACGCCGGCGGAGGAGCGGCCGAACTCGGCGGAATAGCGGCTGCTCTGCACGTCAATGGAGCGAATGGCGTCGGTGGAGACTCGCGTTTGCAGCGTGCCGTTCACCGGGTCGGTAATGTCGAAACCATCCATGGTGTCGAGGGTCTCGTAGGTGTGGCCGCCGACGACGTGCGGTTGCCCCGAGCTGTCCTGCACCACGCCGGGGATGTAGGGCAGGATGGTGCGGTAATCGCGGGTAACGGGATAGGGGATGTTGATAACGTCGAGGCCGGAGAGAGTGCGGGTGTCGGCGATCTTCTCCGGATCAATGGCCGGCGCCGACTCGACCACGTTGACCTCCTCCTTGACCTCCTGCAGGTGATGGAGTTCGATTTCGATGGCGCTGGTGGCGGCGCCTACTTGCACGGCCTGGGTGACGGCGTAGAACCCTTCTTTTTCGGCGCGCAACTGGTAGGCCCCTGGAGGCAGGCCGGGGAACTGGCAACGGCCAGCGAAATCCGTTTCCTGTTTGAAAAAGGCGGCGCTGCCGGTCAATTGCAGGGAGACCCGCACCGAGCGCTGGGCAACGCCATTTTCGTCGTGCACTATAACCTTGAGGCCGGGAGGAGCCTGAGCAAATGCGCCAGTCCAGAACAGGGCCAGGCAGGCGAAAAGGGCTGAGCAGCGAGATGGGAACCGCAGCATGGACCGCATGAGCCTTGGGGAACGGGGGTTGAAGGCATTGTAAAGGAAAAGAGGAACGGAGGGTTCAAGGTTTCACAGGTTTCAAGTTTCAGAATTTCAAGCTTGGTGACAGGGCGGAAACTGGCTTGACGAGGTGAGCGATGAAGAAGATGGCAATCATGCTGGTGGCAACCGGCATAGGACTGGCGATGGGCGCCTGGGCGCAGACAACTCCCGACCCACAGCTGATGCAGGAGATCAACCGCATCGCGGCGATTGACGACCATACGCACATGCCCAAGGTGGTGACGGTGGGAGAGAGAGACGATGATTACGATGCCTTGCCCTGTGCGCCCCTGGAGCCGACCGCCGACCCTACCATGGTCCGGCCGGACAACCCCTTGTTCCTGCAGGCTTGGAAGGAGTTGTACGGGTACAAGTACAGCGATAAGTCAGCGGAACACGTGCAGGAACTGCGCGCGGCGCGAGAAAGGGTGCAGCGCGAACAAGGTAACAACTTCCCCTCCTGGGTGCTCGATAAGCTGAACATCCGCTACATGCTGGCCAACCGCATCGCGATGGGGCCGGGCTTGTCGTCGCCGCGCTTCCTGTGGGTGCCCTATGACGACGCGCTGCTGGTGCCGCTGAACAATCAGGGGCTGGCCAGCGAAAATCCCGACCGCAAATTTTTCTTCAGCCGGGAAGAGATGCTTCTGCAACGCTACCTGAAGGACTCCGGGCTGAGCGCGGTTCCCCCGACTCTGGACGACTACCTGGCGCGAGTGGTGGCGCCCACGTTGGAGCGGCAGAAAAAAGCAGGAGCAGTGGCGATCAAGTTTGAGGTGGCGTACCTGCGGACGCTGAACTTCGGCGAGCCAAACCGGGCGCTGGCAGAGCAGGTGTATGCGCATTACGCGGCCGGCGGCACGCCGCCGAAAAGGGAATATCTGGCGCTGCAGGATATTCTGTTCCGTGAAATCGCCCGGGAAGCGGGGCGCCTGGGGCTAGCTGTACACATCCATACCGGGGCGGGTTGCGGCGGTTATTTCGATATTGCCGGTTCGAACCCGGAATTGCTCGATTCCGTGCTCGACGATGCCACGCTGCGGCAAACAAGATTTGTGCTGCTGCACGGCGGCTCGGGGCCGTATTCGAAGCAGACGGCGTTCCTCCTGGGTAAACCCAATGTCTATGCCGACTTCTCCGAGCAGGACTGGATGCTTTCGCCGCGGGCGCTGAGCTACGTGATTCGCGACTGGCTGGAGTGGTATCCGGAAAAAGTGATGTTCGGCACCGACCTCTACCCCGGTAATTCACCGGAGTACGACTGGGATTCCATTGGCTACATGATCGCCACCACCGGGCGGCAGGCGCTGGCTTTAGCGCTCACGGCCATGATGCAGGATGGAGAAATCAATCGCGCCCGGGCCGTGCAGTTGGCTCACATGGTGCTGTTCGACAACGCCGCAAGGTTTTACGGATTAACCACGGCGACACAGGGGCACGGCGAAAATTCGTTCACTACAAAGGACACGAAGGAGCACAAAGGCAGTTGACGATTTCAGATTGGCGCCTACCGACAAGTGACGATGAATCTGCAGTGGGTAATTCGTACCCAGTAACCTGTATCCAGGGCCCAGCTTAAGGACAAGCCCGCGGAAATACCGGCTTTAACATCTTTGAATTGCGAGGGTATACGATATCCAGTTCCAATCCTGTTACTAGCCGGACAAACGGTTCCCGCCACTATTGCGAGCATTTTCCGCCCAGTGGGTACTCTTTTTGTTCCCCTTGGCGGACATGACCTTTGGAATCTTAGGCGCAGCAATAAGATAGGGCTATAATCCGGCTAATTTCTCCGGAGAGATGATGCGCCATCGTTCGGTGCTATGGGTCCTGGCCGTGGCTTTGGTGTGCGCGCAGTCAGCGCTGGCCAAGGATATGGCGCTCATTGCCAACAAAGGAAACAGTCTGAAGGGCCTGAGCTTCCCGGACCTGGTGAAGGTTTGCAAAGGACAGATGGGCCATTGGCCGAATGGCCGGCCGGTGACCCTGATCACACGCTCACCGGCTTCGCCAGAAATGCGCATCGTGCTGCAAAAGGTGTATGGAATGACGGCGGATGAAGTGAACCAGCTGGTTGCCGCCGCCAATCACGGCCGCACCGACCATCCCGCCATCGTGGTGGTGGACTCCGACGAGTCGGTAGTGAAGAAAGTGGAGGCTACACCCGGAGGAGTGGGACTGGTGGACGTGTATTCCATCACCGGAGGAATTGACGTGCTGCGAGTAGGGGGCAAGCTGCCCCTGGAACCTGGATACGCGTTACACGGCAACTGAATACCCTAACCCGGCAGCCGGGAAAGGCGAGCAGTGAACAGGACGGATGGAGCACCCGGTCCGAACGCCCCCGCCAGCAGAGAAGCACGGCGCTATCCCCGCTACAACCTGAACATGAGGGTCGCGGTGCAGGTATTTCGCGACGGAGTGGTGGATTCCCTATGGGGACGCTCCAACGAAGTTGGGCAGGACGGGATGAGCGCCACGCTGACAGGAGAACTGCAGCCGGGGGAAGTGGCGACGCTGGAATTTACGCTGCCTGCAACCGTGATTCCCACCAAGTTGCGCGCCGTAGTGCGCTACCGCAGCGGATTCCGTCACGGCTTCGAGTTCCTCACCTTGACCGAGGGCCAGCGGGGAGCCATTCAGCGGGCGCTGCAGATGGCGGAGGAACATTCCTAGGCTCGCCGCGCTTGCCTACCATGCTGCGGGAGACGTAACGAGTTACGTCTCTACCCATGTGTGGCCCGCCCATCTACAATTGACCGATTGCCATGAAGATCCTGGCTCTTGTAGCGGGCAGCACTCTGGTATTCGCCATCCTGCTGGACGCCTTTGAAACCATCGTCCTGCCGCGGCGGGTCACGCGCTCGTTCCGCTTCACCGCGCTGTTCTATCGTTTCACCTGGCGGCCCTGGGCGAAGATGGCCCGGCTCGTCCCCGCGCCCAGGCGGCGTGAATCCTACCTCAGCTACTTTGGGCCGTTGTCGTTGATTGTCCTGCTGGCTTTATGGGCGTTCGCCCTGATTGTGGGCTTTGCCCTGCTGCAGTACGGCGCAGGCACGCGCCTACAGGCAGCGCCAGGCAGCATGGATTTCGGCGGGCTGCTCTATTTCAGCGGCACGACTTTTTTCACTCTGGGCTATGGCGATGTGGTGCCGCTTTCGGGCGCAGCGCGGGCGCTGGCGGTGCTGGAATCGGGCGTAGGCTTCGGGTTCCTGGCCATGGTGATCGGCTACCTGCCGGTAATTTACAACTCGTTTTCCCGCCGGGAAGTGGAAATCTCGCTGCTGGACGCACGCGCCGGGTCGCCCCCGAGCGCGCAGGAATTTCTTTCGCGCATGGCAGGAGCGCACAACCAGCCGCTGCTCGACCGCTTTCTGCACGAATGGGAGCATTGGGCGGCGGAGGTGCTGGAAAGCCACATTTCCTATCCCGTGCTGGCACTGTTTCGTTCTCAGCACATCAACCAGTCGTGGCTGGGCGCACTGACGACCATTCTAGACGTGAGCGCGATGATCATCGTCGGCATTGATGGTATAGCGAGCAACCAGGCTCGGCTCACTTTCGCGATGGCGCGGCATGCGGTGGTGGATCTGGCGCAGGTGGTGGCGGCCCGCTATGACGCCCACGCCCCTGAACGCCTGTCCGCGCAGGAACTGATTAGTTTGCGCCAGAGCCTCGCGGCGAATGGCCTGCAGTTGCGCACCGGAGAAGAGGCGGATCGTAAACTGCAGGCGTTGCGCAGCATGTACGAACCGTATGTGCTTGCCCTGGCTGACAGGTTACTGCTGCGGCTTCCTGAATGGAGCAGCGCTACTAAGGTCAAGGACAATTGGCGCAGCAGCCCCTGGGACAAGCTCATCGCGCAGCAGGACGGCAGTGTTCCGGTGGCGGTGGTGGAAGAGCATTTCTAAGACCAGTAGTCGGGAGTCAGGCCAGCCGGGCTCCTCTTTGGTGCGGAGGGAAGATCCTCTGCACCGCCAAATGCCAACTGCCAAGGGCTTATCCCCGACTCCCGACTCCTGACCACTGACTCCCGGTTCTACACCATCTGCGTTTCCCACAAGTCATGCAGGTGGATGATGCCCTGGAGCGCGCCTTTCGCGTCCACTACCGGCAAAGAAGTGATCTTTTTCTCTTCCATGACGGCGAGGGCGGCGGCGGCAAACTGCTCCGGCGCAATCACCTTGGGGTGGCGGGTCATGCAGTCGGCGGCGGTGAGGTCGAGCACATCCTTGCCGCGGCGCTCCAGCAGGCGGCGCAGGTCGCCATCGCTGATCACTCCCAGCAGGCGCTGGCCGTCTACCACGGTGGTCACTCCCAGCTTTTTGCGCGACATCTCGTAGATCACGTCGGGCATTTTCGTGGCCAGCGCTACGCGGGGCACAGCGTCGCCGGTGTGCATCAGGTTTTCCACCCGCGCCAGGCGCTTACCCAGCTTGCCGCCGGGATGAAGATTGGCGAAATCCTCTTCTTTGAAGCCGCGGCGCTCGGCCAAGGCCATGGCCAGGGCATCGCCCAGGGCCAGCATGGTGGTGGTGGAGGCGGTAGGCGCCAGGCCCAGTGAACAGGCTTCCTTATCCACCGAACAATCCAGAGCCACGTCGGCGGCCGAGGCGAGGGTGGAAACCTTTCCTTGTGGCGGGGGCGCCCCCGCCCGCGGGTTGGGGCAAATGCGATCGCAGGTCACGCTGACCAGCGGAATCTGCAGGCGCTTCATGGTTGCCAGCAGCTGCAGAATTTCTTCCGTCTCACCGCTGGCGGAAAGCGCAATCACCACGTCCCCGCGGACCAGCATGCCCAGGTCGCCGTGCAGCGCCTCGGCGGGATGCAGGAAGAGCGCAGGCGTTCCGATGGAGTTGAGCGTAGCCGCCACCTTGCGCGCCACCAGGCCGCTCTTGCCGAGCCCCGTAACCACCACACGCCCGGCGCAGCTATAGAGCAGATCCACGGCGCGATGGAAGGCCTGAGCCATGGGTCCGGCCAGCCGGTCAGCCAGGGCGAGAAGCGCCTCCGCCTCGATGCGCACCACGTTTTCGCCGGTGGATTTGGCTCGGGCAGTGGATTTCATCGGAAGCAAGATGGTAGCAAACCGAGGACGATTGAGTCATTCAGGCATTTAGGGATTGGCTGCCGACTGAGGATCCGGATTCTCTCCTTTCGGTCCAATTTGGGACGCAGTCGGCGAATATGCCACCCACTCACTACTGGAGCCGCAAGGAAGCGGCTTATGATGGGGAGGAAGAGCCTCTTCGCCCAGGGCAACAAGTATCGTCATTCAGCGAACAATCAGCCCGCAGGGCGAAACAGCTCTTAGCCCAGGGCGTGAGCCCTGGGAAAATGCGCAACAAGATTGCAGAGCCCTTCAGGGGCGACACGATGTCGCACTCCTATGCCCGCAATTACGTGCATGTGATCTTCTCCACCCGAGAACGGCACCGAAAACTTCTGGCGCCGATCCAGCCGAATCTGTGGGCCTACATCCAGGGCATTGCGCGCAATTACGGAATCCAACTGCTTGCCATTGGCGGCACTGAGGACCATGTGCACTTGGTCATGGCTTTGCCGCCCAAACTGTCACTGGCTCACGCGATTGGCGTGATCAAGGCAAATTCGTCGAAATGGATGAACGAAACTGGGCATCTGTTCGCTTGGCAAGATGGTTATGGAGCCTTCAGCGTGAGCACATCGAACCTTGACGCGGTGGTGAAGTACGTTGAGCATCAGGCCGAACATCATGCCAGCCGGGATTTTGCCGCGGAGTTTCGCGCATTTCTCCATAAGCACGGCATCGAATGTGACCCCGCCTACGTAGACCGTTAGTGCCGCCCCTGAAGGGGCTCCTCTTTATCGGCTGTCTTCCCAGGGCTGACGCCCTGGGCTAAAAGCTATTTCGCCCTGCGGGCTAATGATTTGGTCGTCCCATGGCAGTGCACCGCCTGCAAAATGGTTTTCACGGGTACGTTAGTGCCGCCCCTGAAGGGGCTCCGAATTCTTAGCCTGCCTATTACCAGGGCGACGCCCTGGGCTAAAAAATGTCTCGCCCTGCGGGGCTGGAATAGAGGCGATTTTCAATGATGGGTCCCTGGTAGACGCTAAGGCATCCCGTGTCGGCGCAAAAGCAGCAAGGCCAGGTGCTGGCCCCGCCAATGCGCCGTCGGCTTCTCAATCCCCCATTGTCAATTACAATGTCTATTTCCCTTACCAAGGAAGCCCATTCATGCATCGCTGGTCACAACTATTCATTCCTACCCTGCGCGAGGCGCCCGCCGACGCTGAGGTCGCCAGCCACAAATATCTGCTGCGGTCGGGCTACGTCCGCCAGCTCTCGGCCGGGATCTACTCCTACCTATTCATGGGCTACCGCTCAATGCTGAAGATCACCGCCATCGTGCGCCAGGAAATGGACAAGATCGGGCAGGAGTACTATCTGCCGGCGCTGCATCCGCGCGAGTTGTGGGAGGTCAGCGGGCGCTGGGCCGCCTGGGGCGAGATCCTGTTTCGTCTCAAGGACCGCAAAGGCGCCGATCTTTGCCTGGGCCCGACGGAAGAGGAGGTCATGACCGAGATCGCGCGCAAAGAGCTGCGCAGCTACAAGCAGCTGCCGCAAATCTGGTACCAGATCCAGTCCAAATTCCGCGACGAGCCCCGGCCCAAGGCGGGGCTGCTGCGGGTGCGCCAGTTCACCATGAAGGACTCGTATTCCTTTGACCTGGATGCGGCCGGGCTCGATGTTTCCTTCAAGAAGCACTACGAAACCTACTGCCGGATCTTTGACCGCTGCGGCCTGCAGTACATGGTAGTGGAAGCGCACTCGGGGAGCATGGGCGGATCGCAATCCAATGAGTTCGTGGTCTACACCGACGCGGGAGAGGATTTCATCGTCAGCTGCCCCAAGTGCCGCTATGCTGCCAACCTGGAGAAGGCCACCTCGCGGCTGGAGTCTGTGCCTGATTACGAAGCCACGGGCAGCGGCCAACCTGAGCCCGTACACACGCCCGGTCTGAAGACGGTGGAGGAAGTGGCGAACTACCTGGGAGTCTCACCCAAGAACAAGATCAAGACTCTGGCCATGATGGCCACTGAAACCAAGGGCGGGGCAGAGAAGCCGCGGGAGGCGCCGGTAATTCTTTTCCTGAGGGGCGACCACACCTTGAATGAGGCCAAACTCTCTACCGCGCTGGCGGGGGCGCAATTCCGTCCCATGCACCCGGAGGAAATTCAGGAAGTGTTTGGCTCGCCCGCAGGTTTCCTGGGGCCGATCGGCTCCGAAAGCCGGAGCTATAAGGGCATCAAGGCGCGCGTGCTGGTGGACCGGGCGCTGCTGGGGCGCAAGAACCTGATCGCTGGAGCCAACAAAGAGGATTACCACCTGCGCAATGTGACCCCGGAGCGGGACTTCACGGTTTCCGAGTGGGTGGACCTGCGCAGCGTGGACGAAGGAGAAGGCTGTCCTAATTGCGGGACGCCGTTGAAAGTAGCCAAAGCGATGGAGATCGGGCACATCTTCAAGCTGGGCGACAAATATACCGTGTCCATGGGAGCGCGAGTGCTGGACCAGCACGGCAAGGAAGTAGCGCCTGTCATGGGCTGTTATGGGATCGGCATCGAGCGCATTCTGACGGCGGCGGTGGAACAGTACCACGACAATGACGGCTTCTGGCTGCCGGCCGCCATCGCGCCCTTCGAGGTGGTGGTAACGCCTACGAATGTAAAAGATGCGACTCTGCTTTCCACCTCGGTGCAGATCGCGGAGCAGTTGGCGGGGGCGGGATTCGACGTTTTACTGGACGATCGTGACGAAAGGCCAGGGGTGAAATTCAAGGATGCTGACCTGGTGGGCATACCCTTTCGTGTAAACGTAGGTAAAAAGGTTACCGAAGGCATAGTCGAGGTCGTTCCCCGCTCGACACGCCAGATGCTCGATGTTAATATCCGCGATATAACCAGTCATCTGGAGAAACTTCTCCGGCCCGCTCACTCATAAGAGTGCCCTCCCTGCGGCCGAAGCGGGGTTCATGTGCGTACACTGAAATTGCTCGTCGCGCTGGGCGTGATTGCCGTCGGGGTCTATGTCGGCTTCCAGCTTGTGCCTCCGTTCTTTGCTAATTACCAGTTCCAGGACGTCATTCAGAACGAGGCAGTGCTGCAGTCCTACAGCAACAAGACGGAGGACGAGATTCGTTCGACCATCTACAAGAAGGCGCAGGAATTGGAGATTCCCATCCGTGAAGATCAGATCAATGTGCAGCGCGTGGGCAGCGGTGGCAGTGGCAGCCTTGCTATCTCAGTGACCTACACCGTGCACCTGAATCTGCCTTACTACCCGCTCGATCTGGAGTTCCGTCCTGCTTCTAAGAGCGTGCCCATACCGGGAGCGTAACAGCGGTAGTCAGTCAGGAGTCAGCGAAAAAGCATTCCGCAATCAGCAGTCAGTCCGGATACTGCGATCGCGAGCAGTTCGCGTCGCCCGATCCGTGCTGATACCAGACTCCTGGTCCTACCTCCCGTGCTCTTCCAGAAACTTCTCCACTTCCATGGCCGCCATGCAGCCGCTGCCGGAGGCGGTGATGGCCTGGCGATAGCGGCGGTCCTGCACGTCGCCGCAGGCGAAAACTCCGGGGATGCGGGTGAATACGTAGTTTTCGGTCTTGAGGTAACCGTCGGCATCCTTATCGAGCTGCCCGTCGAACATGGCGGCATTGGGAACGTGGCCGATGGCCAGGAACAGGGCACTGGAAGGGAACTCGCTTATCGCCCCGGTTTTCACGTTGCGCAGCTTCAGACCGGTAACTTCCTGTTTGCCGACGTCGTAAACGTCCTCCACCACCGTATCGGTGATGAAGCGTATTCTCTCGTTTTGCCGGGCGCGTTCCAGCATGATCTTGGAAGCGCGGAACTGGTCGCGGCGATGGATGATGTTCACCCGCGTGGCGAATCGGGTGAGAAACAGGCTTTCTTCCATGGCGGAGTCGCCGCCGCCCACCACCGCCACTTCCTTGCCGGTGAAGAAAAAGCCGTCGCAAGTGGCGCAGGAGGAAACGCCGTGGCCGATGAGCGCCTGCTCATGGGGCAGGCCCAGCCAGCGGGCGGAAGCGCCGCTGGCAACAATGAGGGTGCGGGTGCGGAGCTTCTCTCTGCCTAAATCGAGCACGAAAGGGCGCTGCCGCAGGTCGGCGTGCGCCAGGTGCGCGGTGTGGAACTCTGCGCCGAAGCGCGCCGCCTGCTTTTTCATGTTTTCGATCAGCTCGGGTCCCTGGATGCCTTCCGGGAATCCGGGAAAGTTTTCGACCAGTGTGGTCATCGAGAGCTGACCGCCGGGCTCATGCCCCTGCAGCACCAGCGGCTTGAGGTTAGCGCGTGCGGCATAAATAGCCGCGGTCAGTCCGGCACAGCCGGCGCCGATGATGACGGTATCGCGAATGTCCTGGTTCATGGATGAGAACATTTTAGATGGTGCGGCGGGATTTTGGTTTCAGATCCCGCGGATAATGCCCTGGGGGCCGGAAAAGTGCCCCGCCCTCGCCAGGCCGCAGATGGGGAGTCGCGCACGGCCGGGCGTCAATGCGGCTGCGGGACCGAGCCAGAGCCACAGAAACGCTCAATTTCCTGCTGCACCGAGTTGAAATCCACCGGCTTGGCGATGTAGCCGTCCATGCCCGCGGCCCGGCAGGTTTCACCGTCTTCCGGCATGACCGAGGCGGTCATGGCAATCACAGGGAGATGCCCTCCCAGTTCCTGTTCCCGCTTGCGGAGTTCCGTGGTGGCCGACAGGCCGTCCAGCTTGGGCATTCTTACGTCCATGAACAGCAAGTCGAAGTGCTGCTTCCTGACCAGGGCCAGAACCTGTTCGCCGTCCTCGGCGACCGTTACACCGTGCCCCAGTTTCTGAAGAAAGCTGACGATAACTGTGCGGTTTACCGCGTTGTCCTCCGCGACCAGGATAGAGAGCTTGCGCCGGGTTTCGCGCAAGGTGTGGCGGGTAATAAGCTCGGGTCGCTGCCCGGGGGCATTTCCCATGGCGAGGCGGATGGCGCGCAGCAGGTCAGGCCGGTGGATAGGTTTCACCAGATACACCCAAATGCCCATCTGGCGGCAACGGGCGCCGTCGCCACGCTGGCCGTCGGAGGTAAGCATCATGATGATGGGCCCGGCCAGTTCGGGATCGCGCTGCACGCGTTCCGCGAGCATGAAGCCATCAATGCCGGGCATGCGCCGGTCAATAAGCAGCACACGAAAGGAGGCGCCAGCGCAGTGAGCCGTCCGCAGGGTTTCGAGAGCCGCCCGGCTGTTCTCCACTGCCAGCGGGCGCATGCCCCAGGCGAGGGCGTATTCAGTGAGAATCTGCCGGTTGGTGGCGTTATCGTCCACGATGAGAATCGGCACCTGCTGCAGGTCCACCGGTACGGGCTCCGCCGGTGGGGGTGGGGCGATGCCGAAGCGCACCACGAAGTGGAAGGTACTGCCCACGCCCTCAGTGCTTTCCACCCAGATGCGGCCGCCCATCAGGGTGACCAGCCGCGCACAGATGGCCAGTCCCAGCCCCGTGCCGCCAAATTTGCGGTTGATGCTGGTATCGGCCTGAGTAAATGCCTGGAAAAGCAAACTCTGCTTTTCTGGGGGAATGCCGATGCCGGTATCTGCGACACGGAAGTGCAGTTCCGCGGTGTTTTCGTCGTGGGATTTCTGCTCCACGTCCAGAACCACCTCGCCGCACTCGGTGAATTTGATGGCATTGTTGACGAGATTGAGAATGATCTGGCGCAGGCGCGAAGGGTCGCCGGCTACGCGGGCGGGAACTTCGGGCGCAATGCGATAGGCCAGCTCCAGGCCCTTGCTGTGCGCGCGCAGGGCCAGGGTGCTCATCTCCTGGGAGAGGCAATCTGCCAGATCGAAGTCAATGCACTCCAAGTCCAGCTTGCCCGATTCCACCTTGGAGAAATCCAGAATGTCGTTGATGACGTCCAGCAGCACCTCGCTGGATTGCTTGGCCATGACCAGGTACTCGCGCTGCTCGGAGGTGAGATCGGTATCGAGGGCCAGTTCAGTCATGCCCAGGATGCCGTTGATGGGGGTGCGAATCTCGTGGCTCATGTTGGCCAGGAATTCGCTTTTGGCGCGATTGGCGGCGTCGGCGGCCTCTTTGGCCTCCTGCAGTTCGATCATCACATGCTTCCGTTCGGTAACGTCGCGGGAATTGATCAGCACACCACGGACGTTGGGATCGTGCAGCAGGTTCTGGGCGGTGAAATCGTACCAGCGCCAATCCAGCTTGTGCCGCCATTGACACTCGCCGCGGTAGGGAACGCTGGGGTTCTGCAGAATCTGTGCAAACAGAGCCCGCGTCCTCGCTTGGTCTTCGGGATGAACCAGGTCAAGAACATTTTGACCTTGAATTTCTTCGACAGAGTAGCCAACCACCTGGGGAGCCGAGGGGCCGGCATAAGTGATCAACCCCTCTTCATTGACCACGAAGATGGACTCCAGGATGTTTTCCACCAGGGCACGAAAGCGGGCTTCACTGGCCCGCAGGGCATCTTCGGCGCGCTTGCGCGCCCCCTCCTGGGCATCGCGCTGCAGCCGGGCGTGCAGCACCGGCGCCAGAAAGTCCACAATTCTCTGTAATTGTTCCAGGTCGGATTCGTCGTAATCTGCCTTCTTATTGGCTACCAGCAGGAGCCCTATAAGCTCGCCGTTGTGAACGATGGGCATGCTTAGGCAACGGGCAATGGCCACATGCCCCTCTGGCACTTTCCCTGGCTGATTTTGGCAGAAGGCTTTCTTCTCCAGCAGGCTGCGGCCCCAGATTCCGCCCCACACCTCGGGCAGAAAGCGCAAACTCTTATTGGCTACGGCGCATTTTTCCCAGACATCGCGGGTGAGCGAAGGAACCATCAAGGCGCCATCCTCATCAATGTAGCCGAACAGCCCCTGGGAACTGTGCATTACTTCCAGCACGGCATTGAGCACCTCGCCATACATCTGGTCGTCGGGCACGGTGAGGCAGATATCGGCGAGGCGATTTTTAAGCGCAATGCGCTCCTCGAAGCCGCGCAGGGCCTGCTCGGCCGCTTTCTGCGCGCTGATGTCAATACCTACACCGGCAACGTAAGGCTGGCCTGCTACAAGCAACAGAGCGGAGGTCAGATAATACGGAATTCTTACGCCATCTTTGGTAAGCAGCGATGTTTCAGCTTCGGAAGATCCCGTTTCCGCTGCCTCCCGGACTTTGCCGCGCATGAGCTCGCGGCCTTCCTCGGCAACCGTGTCGAAGGCGGTGACGGAGGTCAGTTCGGCGGCGGAGTAGTGCAGAACCTGCTCAAATCTCTTGTTCCAGCGCAAGAGCCTGCCTTCTTTGTCAATAAGGATGAACATGACCGGCAAACTGTCAATCAGGGCACGAGAAAAGGCTCGTTCCGCCTGCAGTTCCTGCTGCGCCTGCTGCAGGGCGGCCCGCAAGTCGGAGCCCAAGGCGGGCGATAGAAATTCATTTGCTACGGAGGTTCCTGAATTTTGATCGTGTTTTTTTGCCAAGGCAGGCCTCGGTTCGGAGCGTGGGCATCCTCTCTGGTGCGGCCCCGATGCTGCGAGCACCGCCGGTCACGAACCGGCGTACCCTGCTCCTCATTCTAGGTTTGCCGGGAACTGGGGTTGGAGGCAGGCTGAGGGAACCCTCCCTGAAGTGTTCCCATCGCCGCACAGAATTCCCAAATAGGGCAGCAAGTGCTCGGCGCAGCAAGGCCGGCGTGACCCGCTTCCGGGCTGCTTAACTTATTTCGGGGACGATTTTGTAGGGTTAATTCTGGCCAGTTCTTCGGGAACTGTGCGCCGAGCCCCCAGGGCGCGGCGATAGGTGCTTAGTATCGTCGCCGCCTGGCGAAATAGTGGCTCGTAGGCGCTCTGGTCCACCCTGGGCGAATCCGGCCCGCCCGCGCAACGCGCCAGCACCACCGAGGGCTTGCCGAAGCGCTCCAGCCGAATGTGGTCGGGAGGAGTGCCGGCGGCGAGGGCGGCGGCGGGGCTGGTAACCGCGGCAACTGTTTCACTAAGCGAAACCTGCAGCAAGTCCTTGGGATCGCGCACCGCAAATACCAGCGTCTCCACCATGTGTTCCTTGTCCACGCTGAAGGAATAGAGCGCGTTGAGGAAGGGGGAGGCGGCGGAGAGTTCGCGGCGGATACGGACCCAGTCGGAGATTGGGCCGGCAGCAGAACTGGCGTTCCGCCCCCCGGTGAGGGCGGCCGCCGCATCCTGGGACAGGGTGGTGCGGCCTCGCGCCACTTCAAAATCGGTTCCCCAGCGAGGTTTGGCTGCTATGCGGGCCAGCGCGTCGGCTAGTTCCTTTTGCTCCGCTGCCCCGGGCGTGCAGACGTTGAGCACGTTCACCCGCACCGGCGGACCCTTTTCCTGGGCTTGCGCGGGTAGAACAAAAACCGTAATCAGCACAGAGACATAGAGACACAGAGAGAAGCATTGAAGACTGAAGAATGACGATTGAAGAATGAAAAGCCGCCGCAGCACGGCAATCGTCAATTGACAATCTTCAATCATCACTCCTCGGTGTCCCTGTGGTGAATTGCTTCTGCTTGATTCTAAGGCGATCTTTCCGCTGGGCCAAGAACCGCCAAGATTCCCCCGCCTGCTCCGATTGTTGTAAGCTGCTGGGCTCGCCAGAATCATTCTTGCGGAGGTGAAAGCATGCATCGGACGCGCTGGTGGGTGTTAATGGTTGCCATCATGGCCTGCGCCGCGGCGGGACTCACCGCCCAGCGCATGCCTTCGGCCACGCTTTCTGACAAGCCGCTCTCGCAGCGCTGGCTGGACTACAACATTGACGCCCGGGTTGATGCTCAGAAGCACGCCATTGATGCCACCGAAGTGCTTACCTGGCACAACTTCACTGGCAAGCCCCAGGATACATTTCCTTTCCACCTATACCTAAACGCATTTCAGCCCAAGTCCACATTCATCCACGAGACCCACCTGTACAACCCGGATTTCGAATGGAAGCAGAAGAACTACGGCGCTGCGGAAGTGAAGTCGCTGGAAGTGGCGGGCATTGGCGATTTGACCTCGCAAATGCGGTTCATTTCGTCTGACGACGGCAATCCCGACGACCGCACCGTTTTTGAGGTGAAGCTGCCTAGGCCCGTGCCGGCCGGCGGCGTAGTGCAGTTCAAAATCGCGTTTCACGACCAATTGCCGGAAGTGCTGGCCCGCACCGGCTACAAACGCGACTTCATCATGGGCGCGCAGTGGTTCCCTAAGATCGGCGTGTGGTGGCAGGGGGCATGGAATTGCCACCAGTTCCATCGCGACACTGAATTTTTTGCCGAGTTTGGCACCTTCGAGGTCAAGCTCACCCTGCCGCAGAACGAAGTGGTGGGCGCCAGCGGGGTGGAAGTTTCCAGCGTGAATAATCCCGATGGCACTAAGACGGTGGGCTTTTACGGCGAAGACATCCACGATTTCGCCTGGACCGCCGAGCCCGAATACCGGGTGGTGACCGGGACCTTTCAGGGCAGCATGGGCCCGGTAAAAATCCGCATGCTGGTGCAGCCCGGGCATATGAACAGCGCGCCCCGCTACCTCCATGCGCTCGAGGGCACGCTCGACCGCTTCGACAAGTGGTACGGACCTTACCCCTACCGGCAGATCACGCTGGTGGACCCGCCACACGGCGGGCTGCAGGCGGGGGGCATGGAGTACCCGACACTATTCACCGCCGATACCGCCTGGTGGGTGCCCAAGGGCTTCCTGGCTCCCGAAGATGTCACGGAACACGAATTCGGGCACCAATACTGGTATGGCATGGTGGCCACCAACGAATTCGAAAACGCCTGGATGGATGAGGGCATCAACAGCTACACCGAAGTCAAAATCATGGAATCGCTATACGGAAAGGATACCTCCATCCTGAACATGCTCGGCGCACACGTGGGCGCAAGCGATTATGAGCGGCTGATGTACTCTTCCGTGGCCGATGACGATCCCATGTCGCGTTTTGCATGGCAATACATGAATGGGAGTTCCTATGGCGGCATCACGTACGGAAAAACTGCCACCGTGCTGCTGACGCTGGAAAAGGTGATTGGAGAAGATACTCTGCAGCGAGCGCTGCACACCTACTTCATGCGCTATCGCTTTACTCATCCCACGCAGGAAGACTTTCTGAAGACGGTGGAAGAAGTCTCGGGCAAAAACCTGCGCTGGTACTACGACCAGGCCGTGTATGGCACGCAGGTCATGGATTACGAAATTCTGGGCGTGCGCTCCGGCCGAGAAGACTGGTACCAAACGAACCGCCCCAAAGCAAAGAAGGGCGAGACGCTCTACCACAGCACCGTGCTGGTACACCGCAAGGGCGATTTCATCTTCCCCGTGGATGTGCAAGTGAAGTTCGATAACGGCGAGACTGTAACCGAGCATTGGGACGGACGCGACCGCTGGGTGCGCTACCAGTACGACAAAAAGGCGCGCATCGTCTCCGCCGAACTCGACCCGGAGCACCAGGCCTGGCTGGACAAAGATTTTTTCAATAACAGCTACACGCGGAAGAGCATTCAGGCGCCTCACCACAAGCTGGCGATGTATTGGACGGTGATTTCACAGTGGTGCGCGCAGTTGCTGGCCTGGCTGGTGTAGAAGCAGTTCTCAGTTCTCAGTTCTCAGTTCTCAGTTGTCAGCACCCAGTACCCGGTGTCCGGTTGCCACTTTGTTGGCGATTGAAGGAGTCGTAGAGATTTTGCCTGCAACATCTCTATAGCGGAACGGCGCGGGGCCTAACAGGTTATGTCTCTAGGGAATTTTGTTAATAGGGCAAACATATTGAGCGGGCACGCTCCAGCCCGTTAGGGCGAAACAGAATTTAGCCCAGGGCACAAGCCCTGGGTAGGGGTCAGTAATAACTGTGAGCCCCTTTTAGGGGCGACACAGCTGTCTAGA
>DASSQB010000322.1:0-2017 GCA_035702725.1 Terriglobales bacterium
TGGCTGCGCGAGGCCATGCCGGTGGCCACGGCGGCATCGAAGCCGGGCGCCCAGTGCAGGTGGTCCAGCATGTTGCCCATACTCTGCGGCGTAGGCATGATGACGCCGCCGTAAACGGTTGTCTCGAAGCGGCGGCCGATGGCGTCGGGATTGTGGTAAACGCGCCACCCCAGGTCGCTTTCAAAAGTGGAACTGGGTGTCATCCGCGAAGGAAAAACGGTAGTTGTACTCAGGATTGCAGGGGCGGAAACTGACCATTGCACCTGGGGTGTGAAGCCGTAGGTGAACATGGAGCGGGTCATCAACTCTGTTCCCGGCGCGGCATTCTGGCCGGACAGACCGAAATCAAAACTCCACTCACCTTGCGAGTTGGTAGGGGTAGCATAACCAAATACCGGGCCGTGGCCGGAAGCAAACGCAGCCAAGCCCGGGAACAACAAGGCGCACAATAACAGGATGATTCTCATACTCCTCTCTCGGCGGAGATATCCGCACAAACGCTCCGAGCGCTTGCGGAGGCGGGGAGGAGAATCAGATTCTAAGAGTGGGCGTGAAACCTGGCGGAGACTCGGCAGTGCACGTCAGAGTAAGCCGTGCGTTGACGGGCGAAGAAACGCGAAGCGCCACATTAGCCGGAGTAGCAACCGGCGACAGCGCAAAACCGGCTCGGCTGAGCACCGCCGACCGGCTGTGCGGGGCACGGTTCGCGTGTGTGCAGCACGATTGCGAACCGTTAGAAGCACCACAGCGGCCTTTCATGGTCCGGCAGCATTGCATGCTTGCGGCAGGATCGTGGGGAGAGGCGCAAGCCAGCAATGGACTGCCAGCCCAGAGCAAAGCCACGGCCAGCGTGGCTATTGTGCTTGCCATTCTCACGGCCCTAATTCTACACAATTCTCAAGCCTGATTTGAACAGCGCGCAGAAACCTTCGTGGCCCAAGCGCCAGTTAAGTGAGTCATCGGCTGTTCCGCTCCGACAGCACGGCAACCCCATACCTCGTCAGCGTAATTGAACTCTTGCTGCCGCCGTTCAGAACATCCTGCATGGCGGAAGGCAGGGTGACCTTCTGCTGGGATTGAGAGAAGTTCACCAGGATGTAGACTACGCTCTGAACGCCGTAGCGTGGATCAACCTCTACTCCCTCCGGCACCGGGCCTAGTGCTGGCTTCACTCCGCTTACGTCTGCCATCCATTTGGCGACCGAGGTCATCAGGCGGTCGTCCGGCCAGATTCCGATGTACGTAATCCGGCCCTTCCCTACTTTGCGGGTAATAGCGGCAGGCTGGCCATCGAGCCATCCGTTGCTTTTGCCGTAGCGCTCGAGCACCTGCACGTCGGGGCTTTTGGCGCTGAGCAATTCGGCCCAGAGCTGGTCCTCGCCTGAGCCCCAACTGCCGTCAACAGGCACGGGATTGAGGAGCGCGTAGTACTGCTCAACCCGTCCTCCCAGCAGCGGCACCAGCGGGCCGGGTTGGCGCTCCGCCTGCAGGCCGTTATCGTCATTCTTCATGCCCGAGCGCTGACCCAGCACCAGGTGGCCGCCCTGGCGCACGTAGGCAATGAGAGTCTGCGCCACCGCATCCGACAGCACATTCAGCCCCGGCGCGACTACCAGCTTGTACTGGCTGAGGGGCGCGGTGGGAGGAATAATGTCAATGGATTGGCTGATGGCGCGCAGGGGCGCGTAATAGCTGAGGATCTCCTTTACCGGGTCAAAATTCTTGTTGTGCCGCTGCCAGTTGATGGCCCAGCGGCTGTCATAGGAGTGCAGAATTGCCACTTCTGATTTGGGCGTGGTCCCGGCCAGCACCGGAGCGGCCTGGGCGAACTCGCGGCCAATCTGTTCCACTTCTGAATACAGTGGAACGGGCGCGCCATCCGGTCCCACCAGCGTGCCATGGTACTCCTCCTGCCCATTGAGGGCGCTGCGCCACTGCCAGTAGCTCACCGTGTCCGCTCCGTGGCCGATATCGTGCCAGGCCATGGCGCGCACCTCGCCTTTGTCGAGCGAAGTGT
>DASSQB010000323.1:0-2608 GCA_035702725.1 Terriglobales bacterium
AAGCAGATTTCGCGCGAGTGGGAGCGCTGCCGCCGCCCTCGCTGGGGGTGGTCTACCGCATGCCCAACAGCTGCGATCTGGGCAAAATGGTAAGGCAGGCGCGCGCCCTGGTCATTCCTGCCGTAGGCCCGCGCATTGCGCCCGCGCTGTTTGAAGACAGTCAGCTGGAACTGGTGCAGGTGACCGGCGCCGGGCTGGACCGGCTCGATGAGGCGACGATGAAGCGCCTCGGCATCCCCGTGGCTAATGTTCCTGCCGCCAGCAATAAGGCAGTGGCGGAGTACGCGGTGGCAGCGGCTGTTGTGCTGTTGCGGCGACTGGCCTGGTCCGATAGAGAGGTTCGCAAGGGAGATTACGGCTCGTGCCGAGAGAGCCTGGTGGCAGCGAACTTCAGCGGCCTTGAGGGATTGTTGGCAGGCGTGGTGGGTTTGGGGACGATCGGGCTAGCCGTGGCAGCCGCGTTTCACAAAATGGGCTGCCGCGTGTGCTATTACGATCCTGCGCCGCGTGATCGCGCTGCAGCAGAGGCGCTGGGCGCGCGCCCAGTCTCCTTGCATGAATTGCTGGAGACCGCAGACATTGTCAGCCTGCACGTCCCGCTGCTGCCGGAGACCAAGGGCATGATCGGGGAACGGCAATTGGCGAAGATGAAACCGGGCGCGGTGCTGGTACAGGCCTCGCGCGGCGGGGTGGTGGATGAGCTGGCGCTGGCCAGCCACTTGCGCGCCGGCCATTTGGGCGGCGCGGCGGTGGACGTTTACTCCAGTGAGCCGCCGGCGGGCGACAATCCGCTGCTGGCGTTGGCGGCGGAGGGTTGTGAACGCCTCTGGCTCACACCCCATATTGCCGGGGTCACGCGGCAAGCCTCAGAAGTGCTGTTTCGAACGGCGTGGGCGAACGTGGAACGGGTGTTAATTGGCGGGCAGCCGCCATTGAATCGGGTGTACTGAAAGCTGCCTGCAGAATGAGCGAGCCATGAACCGCCGATTCCGTAAGGGGCTGAAGCCCTCAACTTCTTGGGCCTGTGACGCCACGGCTGAAGCCGTGCCCTTCCGAAACCCATCTTGGGGACGGGCCAGGTTCAACGGACGACATCGAAGGACGCAGCAGGAGTAAGAGCGCATATGCCGCGGCGCCAACGCTGGTACACGACCTTGTACGTGCAGGTGATCATCGCCATCCTGCTGGGGATAGCGGTGGGGCACCTTTTTCCCCGGATGGGTGTGGCCTGCAAGCCCTTGGGCGATGCGTTCATCGCCCTCATCCGCATGATGATCGCGCCGGTGGTGTTTTGCACGGTGGTGCAGGGCATCGCCTCCATGAGCGACCTGAAGAAAGTGGGCCGCATTGGAGTGAAGGCGCTGGTGTACTTCGAGGTGGTCTCCACCTTTGCCCTTGCTATCGGCCTGGTGATTGGCCATGTGCTGCATCCCGGTGTTGGCTTCAACGTTGACGCTGCCACGCTCGATCCTAAGGCGGTAGCCGCATATGCCGGGCACGTCAAGGAGGTCGGAATTGTCGGGCGTTTGCTGGCGGCGATTCCACAGACTTTTGTGGACGCCTTCGTCCATGGCGACGTGCTGCAGGTTCTGCTGGTCTCCATTCTGACCGGCTTCGCGCTGGCCCGCCTCGGGGAAGTGGGGGCCCGGGTCAACCGCGCAGTGGAAGCAGCCGGCAAAGTATTCTTCGCCATCGTGCGCATTATTGTGAAAGCCGCTCCCATTGGGGCGTTTGGCGCTATGGCCTTCACGGTTGGGCGCTATCGCATCAGCTCCTTGTCCAACCTGGCTCAATTGGTCGGCACTTTTTACCTCACCAGCGCGCTCTTCGTGCTGCTGGTACTAGGGATTATCAGTCGCCTGAGCGGCTTTTCGATCCTGCGTTTCCTGGCTTACATCAAGGACGAGTTACTGATCGTGCTGGGCACCAGTTCTTCGGAGACCGTGCTTCCCGACATGATGCGGAAACTGGAACAATTGGGCGCTTCCGCCTCGGTCGTCGGCCTGGTGTTCCCCACGGGGTACAGCTTCAACACCGATGGAACGAACATTTACATGACGCTTTCGGTGCTGTTCCTGGCCCAGGCCACCAACACCCACCTGACGCTGGTGCAGGAGCTGGGGATTCTGCTGTTCGCGATGATTGCCTCCAAGGGCGGCTCAGGCGTGACCGGAAATGGCTTTGTCACCCTGGCGGCGACGCTGGCGGCCGTGCCCTCCATCCCCATTCAGGCCCTGGCCCTCCTGCTGGGTGTGGACAAATTCATGAGCGAATGCCGGGCCCTGACCAACGTGGTGGGCAACGGCGTGGCGACTCTGGTGGTAAGCCGCTGGGAGGGGGAACTGACCGGTGCAGACCTGCGGGATAGCTTGGCGATTCCCGCGGTGGTGGCCACAACCGAGGCGGAACAGGTTCGCGCGGCGGGAAGCTGAGAGCAGCGGGAAATTGGCTGCTGGCGGACAAAGCGGCCTGCACGGGCGGTGATTACAAATCTTTACATTGGGCTCCGTGCGGCCTAATTACAATCAAAACACTCCGCTTTACGCGGTGTTGAGCGGGTGTCGAATTATCCATGTGGATCGTACGAATCGCGCTGAACCGGCCCTAT
>DASSQB010000324.1:0-2007 GCA_035702725.1 Terriglobales bacterium
AAAACCTGGAAGGCAGTTCTCCTGGCCGTCGCCATCGTCGCCACCGTCGCCTCCATCTGGGCGACGCTGGTGATTCGGCACGGCTTTCGCGCCACGGCCGAGCCTTCCGCCTGGGAAGCCGCCGTGGCCCGGCGTGTGCGCGACTTCGCCATTCCCGCCGCCGCCCGTCAGCTGAAGAATCCGCTGCAGGCTACCCCTGAGAACCTTGAGGAGGGGCGCAATCGCTTCTTGGCCCATTGCGCCGTTTGCCACGGCCAGGATGGCAGCGGCCTGACCCCCGTCGGCGGCAATCTTTATCCGCGCGTGCCTGATCTGCGCGCGGCTCCCACCCAGGCTCTCAGCGACGGGGAAATTCACTACATCATCGAAAATGGCGTCCAGCTTACCGGCATGCCGGCCTGGGGCAATCCCCACCAGCAGGGCAGCGACGAGAGCTGGAAGCTGGTGCTCTTCATCCGCAGCCTGCGCCCGCTGAGCCGCCAGGAAGTGACCCAGCAGGCAACCACGGCCGCGCACGCTCACTACGTTGGCTCGCAAGCCTGCGAGAAGTGCCACCAGCAGATTTACCAGCACTGGAAGAAGACGCCCATGGCCAACATCGTGCGCGATCCGGCTACACACCCGAAGGCGGTTCTGGGCGATTTCTCCCACGCGCCTTTCAGCCGCAACCAGATCGCGCTGGTCTACGGCAATCTGTGGAAGCAGAACTACTTCACCAAGGTGGGTGACCTGTACTACCCCCTGCCCGGAAAATGGGCCATCGCGCAGCACAAGTGGATGCCGTACCTGGTGAAGGATGATTGGTGGGCGGCATATTTCCCGCCCGACAATATGCAGCGCCCCACCGCCACGCTGTGCGACGGCTGCCACTCGGTAAACTACAACGTTGAGACCCACACCGTCACCGAGTGGAACGTGGGCTGCGAGCGCTGCCACGGACCGGGCAGCGAGCACGTGGCGCACCCTACCCGCGGCAACATTCTCAATCCCTCGCGTATGGATTATGTCGCCGCCAACGATACCTGCATTCAGTGCCACTCCCAGGGGCGTCCGCTCAACGTCCCGCTGAACGGCAAGGTTTACGACTGGCCCGTCGGGTACAACGTGGGTCTCAAGCTGCAGAATTTCTGGCGCCTCGAGCCCCATCCTCTAGGCAGTTCCGGCTTCTACTACTTCCCGGATGGCACCGCGCACAAAAACCGCATGCAGGGCAATGATTTCGTGCAGAGCGTGATGTACCGCCGTGGCATCACCTGCTTAAACTGCCACGACGTGCACGGCACCGGCAACTATGCGCAGCTGCGTAAGCCGGCTGAGCAGATTTGCCTGGACTGCCACGGCCCGCTCTCGCCCAACGGCCCGCGCACCGCCACCCTGGAGCAGCACACCCATCATAAGGCCGGCACCGCCGGCAGCTATTGCGTGGATTGCCACATGCCACAGATCGAGACGGAGAGCGCCCCCGGGGCGTTCGTGCACGCCCACACCTTCCGCTTCATCTCCCCGGAGATGACCGACAAGTACAACATTCCCAATCCCTGCAATTCCTGTCACAAGGACAAGACCACCGCCTGGGCGCTCGACGCCCTGCGCCGCTGGCCGGAGCGCTCCCCCTGGAGGCTGGAGTAGGACAGCTTCTACTCTGGATTTTCGCCATGAAGGCATGCCCTAGGGCTTGCGGGGTGTGTATACTACTGCGGCAATAGCACGCCATTTCTTCGCCGGAGGCACAGTGTAGCTGTTATGGGCAGTTTCTCCCCCGCCGTATCCAGCGCCGCCCCCGTCTACGACCTTTCCTTAATCTGCCCACGCGAAGCCGCCAGTAATAGCCGCCGCCGGACGGCGCCCAAGGCCCACCGGCAGGCAAGCCGGGGCCGGATGCGAAGCGCGCCCCGCAACCGCGTCCTGATTGTGGGCAAAGTCCGCGAACTCGCCCTCTACCGGGCGGAGGTGCTGCGCGCCAACGGCTTTGTTGTCTCCATTTCCCATAACGAGGCGGAAGCGCTT
>DASSQB010000325.1:0-3636 GCA_035702725.1 Terriglobales bacterium
CACGCCGAGCAACTGCTGCGCGCCGCCGCCCTGGCGCGGCAGGCGGTGCACGAATTGCGTCCACTCACCGGAGGCGCGCTGCAGGTTGCTGCCGGCCTCTCCATTTGCCAATATTTCCTGCCCGACGTGCTCAAGCGCTTCCAGGAAGCCCACCCCAAGATCATGGTGACGGTGCGTTCCGGGCACTCCAAGGAAGTTCTGGAGCTGGTGCTGAGCGGAGAAGCCGAGATCGGCATCGCCCGGTCGCTGCATCACCCGGAACTGGAAACGCTGAGCCTGCGCGAGGATCCGCTGCTGCTCATCCGCCGCACGGTGCAGAAACCCAAGCTGCCGCGGCGCGCACGCCTGGAGGAGGTGGCCACCTGGCCGCTGATTTTCTACGACCGCAACTCCAGCGACTGGATGCTGAGCCACGGAATGTTTCGCCGCTCCGGCCTGGTGCCGAATGTGGTGCTGGAAGTGGAGGCGATCGAAACGGCAAAGAAGATGGTGGAGCGGGGGCTGGGATTGGCCTTTCTGCCTCACCTGGCCGTGTCCCGCGAACTGCGCCGCGGCAGCCTGATGGCGGTTGAGATCGTGGATGCGGAACCGGAGAAGCGCAGCATTGATGCCTTCCATTCCCGCCATCGCCCTCTCAGCCAGGCAGCCATTGCTTTTTTGAACCTGGTGCGCAATGCCGCCGGCAAAGGCGCCCATGCCGCGGGATAAACGGGTTGAAGTTCGTGCGTCCTAAACTGCGGTCGCGCCGAAGGAGTGTTCGTTGCGCTTTCTTCATTCGGGTTGGTTCGTGAAGCTGCGGCTTTTCACAGGGCTGATCTTGCTGATTGGTGGAGCGCTGCTTTCCAGCTATAAACTGCTGAACCAATCACCGCCGCTATCGTCGCGGCCGGCGCTTGACGAGGTGAGCGCTTATGAAACGCGCTTCACGCGCGCCAAGCAAGTCCTGCCGCAGCACGGCGTGATTTGTTATGTTCCGGACTTCAACAGCAGCGAGGACGCGAAAAAAGATTTTTTTCTTGCCCGCTATGCGCTGGCGCCCCTGGTGGTGCGCACGGCGCCTGATTGTGACCCACTGATTGCGGATTTCCCCTCGGGGCCTCCCCCTTCATTTCCGAACCATCGCTATGCCGTGCTGGAGGATTTTGGACACGGCCTGCTGTTGCTGAAAAGGAACGCTCCGTAATGCTGCTCGGCGGGTCGCTCCTGATAGCGCTGGGAACCGGGCTGGCCATCACCTGGCTGCTCCGTCCCCCGGCCTGCAACGCCCGCCGGGAATTGCCCCTCCTGCTCTTCCTTTCCATGGGCCTGGGATTGGGAGCAACTTCTGTGTGGTTCTTTCTCTGGCTGGTGCTTGTTGGCCCGCGCCCCAGCGCATTCATCGCCAGTGAACTCATAAGCCTTGCGCTTCTCGGCGCGCTGGCGACGGCTTATTCTCGCCGCAGCAAATCGCCAGCCCCGCCTCCACCGATTCCCTGCTCCAGGTTCTGGTATTTTCCGGCCGCCGCCTTCCTGGCTGCACTGGTGGCAGCCGGCATAGCGTTCAGCAGGTACTCGGCGGCGGCACCGCACGGCGCCTGGGACGCCTGGGGCGATTGGAACCTTCGCGCCCGCTTTCTCTACCTGGGTGGCACACAGTGGACTGACGTGTTTTCACCGCGTGGCACCATGCCTCACCGGGACTACCCCCTGATGCTCTCGGCCAGTGTGGCGCGTTGCTGGACCTACCTGATGAGCGACGCCCAGAGCGCGCCCATTGCTATAGCATTCCTGTTCACCTTTGCCATTGCCGGCGAACTGTTCTGCGCTCTCTCTATCCTTCGTAGCCGCAGCCAGGGTCTGATTGCGGCGACAGTTCTTCTGGCTACTCCATTCTTTTTGGTTTTGGGTTCGGCGCAGTATGCGGATGTTCCCCTGGCCTTTTTCCTTCTGAGCACGATTGTCCTGCTCTGCATGTACGAGCATTCCGGCTTCGCAAGCTACCGCGCGTTAACACTGGCAGGAGCCATGGCCGGCCTGGCGGTGTGGACGAAGAATGAGGGTGGGCTGTTTCTGTTGTGCCTGCTGGTCAGCCATTTCCTGATCAGGCTTCGCGGACATAGCCTCGCGGCTTATAGGCCCGAGTTGCGCTCCCTGGCGGCGGGATTGCTGCCCGTGCTCGCGGTGGCGGCATTTTTCAAGATTCGCTTCGCCTGGCACACCGATCTGCTGGTGACCCACGGAGTGTGGCAACGTCTCGGCAACGCTGCCAGGTATCGAGTCGTTCTCCACTCATTCGCCCACGCGCTGCTGCACTTCGGCGACTGGTCGCTAAGCATTCCGCCTCTGCTGATCGTCTACCTTCTTCTGGTCGGTGTGCGCAGGCAGGCGAGCCGCGTGGCAGTCAAGATCGGCGCTGCTACCCTGGCTCTGACGGCGCTCGGCTACTTCTTTATTTACGTAACCGCATGGGTGCCGCTGCCGTGGCTGCTGCAGACTTCCCTGACCCGTTTGTGCATCCAACTCTATCCCAGCACGCTGCTTCTGCTGTTTCTTCTGGCGCGAACTCCAGAAGAAGCACTCAACCAGATGCCCCGGTGAGGAAAACGCGGGCCATCCTGGACGTCCCGCTTGGTACAATACTCCGCTTGCCGAAGACAACCCCGAACCTGCTAATGAAAATAATGACAACTACCTTTCTTCGCCGCCATGTCGCGGCTGCACTCCTGGTCTGTTCCTTTGCAGCCTTATCCTTTGCTGCCAGCCGCCCCACTCAGCAGGCGGCAGTGCCTTCGGCAGCCGCTCGCACCGAACAGGAGAGGAAGGAATATCGCAAGGCGATGGAAACCGCCGACCAGAAAATTGCCGCTGAAGTTACGGCGCATTCTGAGCTGATGAAGAACCTGGAATACCTGACCACGCAGATCGGGCCCCGCCTAACCGGCTCGCCGCAAATGCAGGCGGCCAGCCAGTGGTCGCTGCAGCGCTTCCGCGACTACGGCATTGATGCCCACCTGGAGACCACGCAAATCGCGCACGCCTGGACGCGCGGCCGAGATACGGCGGACATTCTCGCCCCCATCAGCCGCGCTGTTCCCATCCGCTCCTTCGGCTGGGGCCAAGCGACGCCCGGCGCGATCAGCGGAACGGTAAAAGTGGTGGAAGTGAAGGTCCTGGCCGATTTCGACAAATACAAGGGCCAGCTCAAGGGCGCGGTGGTGCTGGAGGGCGAACCTGACAGCCTGCGGCCAGAAAACGAAGAGGCAGATAACGCCTACGACGCGGTGATTCCACCGCCCCGCGGCCTTCCCCAGCAGCGCATGTCATTTCGCGAACGCTTGCAGCTTTTCAGGCTGATGGCCGCCGAGCAGCCCGCTGTGGTCCTGCTGGACAGCGGCAAGTGGGACAACCTGTTCAATATGGGCGGCGGCTACAACAAATATCAGCCCTCTGAGGTGCCCATGGCCTTCATTAGCCATGAAGATTACGACCTCATCTACCGCCTGCAGGAGGCCGGTCCGGTCAGGATGAAGGTGAGCCTGAGTGGCTCCTTCAGCGCCGGCCCTGTGCCCGCATCCATCACGGTGGCGGAAATCAAGGGCACGGAATTCCCCAACCAGCGGGTCATCATCGGCGGCCACCTGGATTCATGGGATTTGG
>DASSQB010000326.1:0-2893 GCA_035702725.1 Terriglobales bacterium
GACTTTTTGCCAAAGTTCCTGCTTCATCGCGAGGTCTTGACGAGTGGACTATAGTAGCCTCAATCAGGGGTGGCACGCGACAAGGTCTTTGTGGTCTGGCTGACCGCCAACGCCAGCCTCATCATTATCATTGGCTGGAAATTATAGGCTCAAACCCGAGTCCGCACATGGTGGAGGTAGCAGCTGTCGTTAACAGGCCTCACAAACTAGGCGCTAAGTTCTGGGTTCCGGGCGGATGACGGGCAACCAGTAAGTTATCCCGCTAACTGGAAAGAGGCCAGCGTTTTACTCCATAAAGCACGGGGACGGCCAACGCTGCAGGGAAGAAAGACTGAGGGGCGTTTGCGCGCCCCGGCAACCCGCCTACTCCACCGCGTTCCCGTACATGGGAATGTCCTGCTGCACAAGGAACAGCAGGTTCTGGGCGCGGTCGCTCCAGTCGCTTTGCGGATATTTGGCAATGATCTGCTGGGCCACTTCGATGGCGTGCGCCTTGGCCTGGTCGGAATCTTTGGCCTTTTCCTCGGTCTTGTAAATCTGGATGAGCGCGGCCATCCGCCAGGCGGTGTCATAAAGCGCCTCCGCCGCGTCGGGTGAGTCGGGGCGCTCGCGCGCGTACTTCTCGTACATCTCTGCTTCTTTTTTGGGACAGCTGGAGGCGCCCTGCCAGTCGCCACACACCTTGTTCTCCAGCAGGTGGAAGGCGGCGCGGTCGGCCCACTTGGTGCGAGGGTACTTCTTAATGACTTTTTTCATCAGGTCTTCGTTCATTCCCTCGCGCAGATAGGCCTGCCGTGCGTGGGATGAGGGCCGGCTCATGACGTCGAGGCGGTCGAGCTGCCACTTGATGTCGGCGGCCCGGTAAAGAGCTTCGCCGGCCAGCGGCGAGCTGGGGAAGTACTCTTCCGCGCGCAGGTAGAGAAAATACGCGTCGCCGGCCGCGCCTTTGCGGCCGCCGCGGCGGCTGGCCTCGGATTCGGCATCGGCGGCGGCGCCAAAAAGAATTTTGTCGCCGTTGGGGGTGGAGGCAGTGACCACGCCCTTGCCCAGAATCCAGCCGCTGACGTCGCGGACGTCGGCAATGTCGCTGTCTTCGTCCACCATGGGATTTTCGGTGCGCTGGCCGGCAAGGGTAGCGAACACATGCAGCCACTGGTTGCTGTGCTCGATGATGGCGACCTCGCGGCCGCGTTCGATCTGCGCCAGCTTGGCCGACGTGGGATCGGGGCTGATGTAGATGGTAGCCGGGCGGACCATGACCCCGCGCTGGGTGGCCTGCTCGGCGGCGTGGGCGCAAATAGCAAGCGAGAGGATTGTTACCAGAATCACAATTCTGAAATTGAAACGCATAAGGAAAATTCCTGGTGCCGCCCCCTGAAGGGGCTCATTTATTAAAAGAACGGCCTTCCCAGGGCTCACGCCCTGGGCTAAAAACTGTTTCGCCCTTCGGGCTCGTTGAGTGGAAGGTTGCGGCCATCACCTCCAATTAGGAGATACCAGCTGCCATCTGCCTGTTGCGACTCCCAACCACAAACCCTGATTTTTGAGTCCTGACTACTGGCTCCTGACCCCCGATTACCGACCCCCGACTACTGACTCCCGACTACTGACTCCCGGTTTCAAACATGTCCGCAGCCTTCACGACCGTAATGTTAGCGCGCGGAATGTTCAGCGCGTACGCCGCCCACTGTTTGTCCTGGTCGAGCATCTGCTGTTTGTCGGATGGAACCGGCTGCGCGATGTGGTATTCCTCCGGCGTTTTGGACTGCACATTTGTGTCGGTGGCGATGTCGTTCGCCAGTTTCTCCCCGTCGGCCTCGTTGGTCACGATCACGTAATCCAGGTTCTGCGCCTGCAGGTATTTCTTAATCGCGGCGTTCACCTGCTCGGGCGTGACCGCGTCAATGCGGGCGAGCATCTGCTCCAGATAACCCGGATCGCGCATGCCATAAAACATGTCGTCCAGGCGGTAGCCCAGCTGGCGCGAAACGCTTTCGGCGTAATTCAGGTACAAAGCGCGCGCTTTGATCTTAGCGCCAGCGACTTCCTCCCGCGTCATGCCCTGGCGGACAATGCGGTCCAGTTCCGCGGTCATTGCTTTCATGATGAAGTGCGTGTACTGGCGGCCCACGGGACGTATCCAGATGCTGAAGTACTGCTGGTCGCGCGGCGTGGTTGGCGGCGGAAACTGATACTGCGGGCGCCCGTACTGATACTCGACGTAGGAGTAATCGCCGTAGTTATAGCCGCGAGCTTCGCGGATGTCCTGGTAGAGGCGGCCAAAACTGTCGCGGTGCGCGCCCAGGAACACGTTACCCACAAAGAGCGGCCAGTAGTCAGCATCGGTGCGCTTCAGGGAAATGGGATAGCCCAAGTGCAGGCCGGCGGCGATTGCGTTGGGCTGCGTGATGATGAGCACGTGTCTTCCCGGCGCGACCACGGAACGACTGAGGTTGGCCGGGCGATACACCGGCTGGCCCATAGGCAGCGCCGCTATCAGACGGCTCAGTTCCTGCTGGCCGTTGATGGTGGTGGCCACATACATGTTTCCCAGGGTGTAGTACTTCCTGTAGAAGGCGTTGAGGTCGGCGGGAGTGATGGCCTGCAGGCCCTTTACCGTTCCCAGGGCCAGGTGGCCGAGCGCCGTTCCTGAAAAAACATAGTTGTCGAGTGCCAGCAGGCCCAGGTCCTCCTCATCTTCGAAGCGCAGGCCGGATTGAATGCTGGTGAGCGTGTCGCGGCGCAGGCGGTCCACCTCTTTGGGCAGCCACAGCGGCTGGGTGAACATCGGCCTGAGCACGCGTTCGATGTATTGCGTGAACGAGTCGCGGGGCACGGTGATGGAAAATGTTGTGGCCTGCTTATCCACCAGCACGGTGGGGAAGGCCGCGTC
>DASSQB010000327.1:0-4367 GCA_035702725.1 Terriglobales bacterium
CGAGGCCCCCGAGGCGTCGGTTAATTTACGTAAGCGCATAATCACCTTGGCAGAGCTTGGTTTCTGGGTTTTGCCCTCGACGGTGTAGTTCAACGACTGCGTGAAACGGATGACGGCCTCATCGTGGTTGATTTCCGGCTGTCCGAGAAGATCGTAGGTCAAACTGACTTGATCGGCGTCGTTGAAAAATTTCCGCAAGCTTCCAATTGCCCGTGAGGTCATGCTGGGCCATATGGTGGCCAGTTCCTCGACCTTGCGGTCATCGTAAGCCCTCTGATATTGGGCCAGAACGTCCAGCACGATCTGGTCATCACTCCTAACGGGCGGGGGGGCGGAGGCGGCGGCAGCGCGGCGCTGCATTTCGGCTTGCAGATTTTCCACCTGCGAGCGGGCGGCAGCGGCATATTCGCTGTTGGGATAGCGATGCAAGAAATCCTGGTAAGAAGACACCTGATTTGCGGTGCTGGCGCGGGCCCAGGCCGTGTGTTCTTCAGAACGCAGTTGCGCCAGAAGATTTTTTGCCATGGCCACGTGCGCGCCGCGCGGATATTTGGAGAGGAACGCGGTCACTTGTGCGGCGTCCCTGGATTTCGCCGCCTGCTCCCAATCGCGGGACTCGCTGTCCACCGCCAGCTGCGCGTCGCGCAGCGAAAGCTGATTTGCGTAAACAGTCACCGGGGCGTTGAGAGATTGAAATCGTGGTGCCTCGATTGCGAAGGTGTAGTTCTCCGCCGGCAAGTTCTGCACAGCATAGTGGCCGGCCTGGTTGACCGTGACCTTGGTGGTCTTGCCATCCGGACCGGTTAAGGTTACGGTGGCGCCGCTAACCGGGGCGCCAGAAGAATCGGTGATGGTCCCAAACAGGCCGCCGCGCACAGAAACGGGCAACAACTGAAAACTGACGGTGGTGACGGCGTCCTTGTGGATTTCCACCCGCTGCTGCACGCCCTGAAAGCCAGGCTTATCAGCGCCAATGTCGTAAGGCCCGGCGGTCATGATGGGGATGCGCAGCTTGCCGCCTTTGCCGGTAGTGCCATACTCGCGGCCATTGATCAGGATGCGGACGCCGGGGCTGCCGGTGCTGACCAGCAACCCCCCAGTATCGGCCGCGGGCGCTGTGGGGGTGTTGAACGAAGCCCAAAATGCAGGCGGCTCGAGCACAGTGCCCGATTTGCGGATGGTGAGCGGAATCGTGGGGTTCAGGCGATAGATATATATGCCGTAGCCGGCGGTCAGCAGCAACAGCGGCAGCAGAATCGCACTGGCCAGTTGTAAGCCGCGCAGGTAGGCGACGCGCTGGCGACGCAGTTCCGCGCCGGGCAGACAGGAGCGCACCCACTCCTCGTCGAAGACCTGGCCATAGATGCGGTTGCGCACCTTAAGCCTGCCTTCCTCGACACGGGTGATACCGGAGAGGCGCAAAATAGTCACCAGCGGATCGGAAGGATCGTCGGCCACTTTGCTGCCGCGCCTGACCTTGGCGTAAAGGGTGAGCAAAGAAGGCATGTCTGCCTCACTGCGCAGCATCCTTTCGCGAACGAAGAGCAGGTTGTCGTCTCGCTCTCGGGCGCGGCGGGAAAGGAACAGCTCGTCGCAAATGCGGTCCACGTCGTGAGTGGAGCCGGCATCGCTCTGGGCCACGGCCAGGCACAGGCGCTGGGTGAGATAGGGATGACCACCGGTCCAATACAGGACGCGGTGCAGAAGTTGTAAGCCGAGTTTAGGCTCGCGGCCCAATCCCAGCGAAAGCGGCCGGGCTTCCTGCTCACTGAAATCGCTGAGTTCGATGCGCCGGCCCACGTTGAAGGGTGTGGTGCGGGTGTCACGGATCAGGTCGGAGGGGCTGGCCACTCCCAGCAGGCAGAAGGTGAGCCGTTTCAAATCCGGCTCGTCGCTGCGCCGGTTGTAGAGCTCGCGAATGCCGGCAAAAAATTCATCCGTGGAAAAAGGCAGACTGCGGACGCTATCAATCTCGTCCACGAAGATGACCACCGGACCTTCGCACGCCGGCAGGACAACATCGGAGAGCACTCGCATCCAGCGCTGCATCGGCCCCAGGCCGTGATTTTTCGCCCAGCCATCTTCAATTTCATCTTCGAGGTCCAGCTGCCGCCCGATGCGCTCAGAAAGGCCGTTGTACCACTGCTCGGCGTTCAGATTTTGGCCCAACCCGGTGAGGTCGAGCACTGCGACTGAGGCCTTCTGCTGCCGCAAGCGGGCGGCGGTGCGTACCATGAGCGAGGACTTACCCATCTGGCGGGCCGTGAGCACGTAGCAGATCTCGGCGTGCATCACGCTGTGGTAGAGGCGCTCGTCGGCTTCCCGGGCGACGTAGGAAGCGGCATCGCGGCGCAAGGTGCCGCCCACGACATAGAAAGCTTCCGCTGCGGACGTGGACTGGGTTCTGCTCACACGAAATGCCGGGTGAGATAGATTTCGTAAAGGCGGCAGCGCGGATGCATGAGGCGGACGGATTCGCCGGTCACGACTCCGGAACTTCGCAGCCGATAGAACAACTCCGGACTGGATGCCGGCCGGCCCGCAAGCACTGCCTTCATGGCGTCACAAAGACCCTGGTCTTGTGCCAGAGAGACCAGAATTCGGCGGAGATGGTCGCCGAATGGGCCCTCGTCCCGCGCCGCCTGGCCTTCAAATTCGCTGAAGCTCAGGTTGTGGGAGGCCAGTTCGTGGAGTCCGCGCCGGGTGAGGTAGGGCTGGCCGCCCAGCAGTTCATAAAACTGCATCAGTTCCCTGGGGTCCCGCAGGGGAGAACCGTAGCGGCCGTTCAGTTCGGAAACTTGCTCCAGGGTGAAGTCGGCCAGCGTCAGCCGCGTGCCCACGTTGAATGGCGACTGGTTCATATCGGTAATGAAGAGGTGGGCTTCGGTGGCGTAGGCGATGGCCAGGGTAAGGTTCTGCCAGGGACCCGTCGGGTCGAGCGAGCGCTCATTGTGCCAGGAGCGGAACAGGCCGAAGACTTCGCTGCCGAAACTGCAGGTGAACAGGCGGTCCACCTCGTCCATGCCCCAGACCAGGCGCGAGTTGAGGTTCTTGAGCACTTCGCGGCGCAGGAAGCGCTCGAAGTTCATGCTGGGACCGCGGCGGGGATTGCAAATGTCGGGTTCGACGTCGAGATCAAGCTGATCGGCGATGGCCTCGGCGAGGGCAAGAAAAAACTTGTCCACCGACTGCAAGTGCGCGGCGTTCAGCTTCTGAAAATCGGTAAGCACCACCTTGCAGCCCGCTTTGCGCGCTTCCTGCAGGCCGCGGGCCATGAGCGAGGTCTTGCCCATCTGGCGCGCCCCTTTGACCAGCACGATGCTGTCATTGCGGGAAACCGCGTCGTAGAACTCCTCGTCCGTAGGGCGCACCACGTAAAAAGCGGAGTCCAGGGGCACCGCCCCACCCACCGCTTCCAGCTTTACCGGCCGCGGTGGCGGGTGGCTGGCCTGTCCGAGCGCAGAACGGAGCTCCACCAGCAATGCGTCAGTGTCTTGCGGACCATTCCAGCTGGCCCACTGAATTCCGTCCAGAATGCCGGCCAGGGATTCGGGCAAAGGATCCTCAAACTTAACCCGAACGGGAAGGATGAGGGGCTTTCCCTCGCGACGTTGTGCGGCTTCGCGAGCGAGTTGGATTTCGTAGGCCAACATCTCGCTTTGCACCGAGGCAGCCGACAGCAGGACGACAACGGCTTCGGCGCGGCTGATGCGCTGCTCGATTTCACGCGCCCACTCCATGCCCACCACCAGGTGGCGGTCCACGAAAACCTGATAGCCGTGAGCGCGCAAGCCTTTTTCAGCCAGGCTCAGGAGGTCCTCATCGGGATGGGCGTTGCGCTTATAAAGGAGCACAATTTCGCCGCTTACCGCGGGCTGGGGCGCGGGCACAGTCAGAGTCACCGTGGGCGAACTGGCGTGGGTCGCGATGCGCCGCAGGTCAGCGGTGATCTCGGCGGCAGACTGGTAGCGCAGGCCCCGATCCTTCGTAAGCGCCCGGTTGACCACGTGTTCGAACTCGGCGGGCAAATGGGGGTTGAGGCGCACCGGGGGCACCGGCGCGCGGTTCAGAATAGCTTCAAAAATCACCGCCGAAGTGTCGCCCTGGAAGGGCCGGGTCCCGGTCGCCATCTCGTAGAGCACCACCCCAAAGGAGAAGAGGTCAGTCCGCGCATCTAGCGGCATTCCGCGCGCCTGCTCCGGCGACATGTAGGCTACTGTGCCCACAAACTCTCCCGGCGCGGTGAGGTCAGAGCCGGTCGTGCCTTGAGTTAAGGTGACCGAGCCAGCCAGCGCTTCGGGTATTTTTCGCGGCGCGGAGGTGAACTTCGCCAAGCCAAAATCCAGAATCTTCAGCTGCCCGCGTTC
>DASSQB010000328.1:0-4019 GCA_035702725.1 Terriglobales bacterium
CTGCGCCACCACTTCGCGAATGCCTTTGTAGGTGCCGCAGCGGCACAGGTTGCCGTTCAAGTGATAGCGGATCTGCTCCGCCGTGGGGTGCGGGTATTTGTCCAGAAACGCCTTGCAGGCCATCACGAAGCCGGGCGTGCAGAAGCCGCACTGCTGGCCGTCGTGCTCCACGAACGCGGCCTGGATGGGGTGCAGCTTGCCGCCTGCGGAGAGCGACTCGATGGTAGTGATGGGTTGGTGCTGCGCTTCAATCGCCAGCACGGTGCAGGCATACACCGGCTTGTTGTCGAGCAGCACGGTGCAGGCGCCGCACTCAGCGCGGTCGCACACCCGCTTGGCGCCGGTCAGGTCGAACTGGTCGCGCAGCGCGTCCAGCAGCGTGACCCGGGGCTCCAGTTGCGCGCTGTACTTTTTGCCGTTGATGGTGAAGCTCATCGGCACCTTGCCCGGGCCATGGACGGGCACTTTTTCGCCCGCCGCTTCCACCACCTGCGGCACAACCAGGGGCACGGTGGCGGCAATACCGGAAATTTTCAGGAATTCTCTTCGCGAAACGCCGGACGGAATTTTCTCGTGGTCGTCAGCCATCGCTGGCCTCCACTAGCGGTATGCAATGGGCAATCGAGCTGCCGCGAATGAACGGTTGTGGTTGGTTGCGGAACGTTGACAGTTAGGCGGCGCTTGCCGCCCGTCTTCCCGTGGGCAGAGCAGTATACAACTCCATGCTGCCTCTTGTCCGCCTGGGGCTAACTTCCTCGCCGCAGATGCTCGCGGATCCACGCGGAAAAGCCGGCGTCATGCCGAGGGGCGTTCAGCCGCGCTCAGGTTCCCAAAATTAACTTTGTCATCCTGAACCGAGCGCAAACCGAGCTTGCGAGGTGAGCGCCAGGCGAAGGACCTGATTCTCTTGCCAACAGCTGACACAATTACGGCGCGGGCGCCCTCGCCTGCGAACATGGCGCTTTCCCGGCGCTTCTCTCATTGTTACTCAGGTAATTTGAACCGGGATTAGGGCCGTCGCACACTTGCCCACATGAAAACAGAGCCCCATGGGATAGGTGGCTGGCTCTCGCTGTTCTGTATTCCTCTGCTACCCGTGGGCCTTCTCTATCTGTTCGGGGGATTAGCCGCAGCCAGACACGGAACACACGACGGAATTCTTGGTGGCTCGTTCCTCATAGCGCTGGGACTTCTTGCAATCACAACATTTACCCTGCTTTGCCTGCACCACCGGGCCGCTGTCAATCTGGTCTACAGCTACCTGACGGCGCAAGCGCTTTTTTGGCTGATGGCCACGCTTGGCGGCGAACCACCTGCCCTTTTTGCGGGGCTACTCGCCATCAGCATCGCTTGGGCGCTGTACTTCCATCGCTCACAAAGGGTGCGCAACACGTTCTTCCCGGGTGCTGCTCCCGCTGCGGAACCAGCAGCCAGCGAATATCGTCCCTTTGCCAACGTCCAATAAGCTCTCCACCGTCAAAATTGCCATTCCTTTGCCTGAGGCCCTTCCCTTCGTGGGCATGTTTGGCGGAAAATAGAGAGGACACCTCAGGGGTGAGGAGTAACTCATGAAATCTCGTCTGTTTGCAATGCTTGTAGCTTCGGTATTCGTTCTCGTGGGGAGCGCGCTGGCTGCCGACCAGATCAGCGGCGACTACATCGAAACCCGCAGCGCCGACGTCTGGACCGGCCCCTGTTTCGCCAACGGTCAAGTCGGCCTGAACGGCCAGGAAGCCATCCTGGCCTGGCACGTGCAGCGCGGTGCCTGGAATGGCGTCAGCCTCGCCGGCCACAGCGTGGTCGCGGTGGTGCGCGCCAACGCCACCCTGGGTGATCCCTATGCCGACCCCTATCCCGCCAGGGCCATCCTGATTGTGGATGACGAAGCCACGCCGCAGCAGCAGGCCGCGCTCAGCGCCTTTGCCCGCCACATGGGCGGTAAGCTGCTGGCTAGCGTGGATCGGGTTGTTTCCGCTCCCGTGGACTTCGCTGTGTTGCGAGACCACCAGCACCATGGGGCCGCCTTCCTGCGCGCCGGCAGCTTTGTGACCGTGCAGACCCGCGGCTTGAACGATCACGACCACTTCTGCGGCAACGAACACACCTACTACCCGCCGCTGACCGAAACCGCCCACGCCATGCCGGTGGTGGCCATCACCGACAAGTACCAGGGCAGCGACCTGGGTGAATCGTGGGAACTGCACGACCAGCGCAGCGCCTTTGTGGGCACCTTTGCCCGCTGAGTCGCCTACGGATAGATGGATTGTTGAAGAGCGTGGAACTCATCTGAGTTCCGCGCCTTTTCTATCACGCCGTTTCTTGACCCGCCGAAAATCCTCCCTTTTTTATCCCGAGTGAGCCCAAGCCGAGCTTGCGAGAGCCTGCCCTGAGCGAAGTCGAAGGGGGAGGGCGAGTCGAGGGACCTTCAAGGCAGTTCAGCCCAAAACACCAAAGCTGTTATCCCGAGCGAGTACGAATGAGCAATGCGAAGAAGCGTGAGTCGAGGGACCTTGCGTTTATTTTTTATAGGTGGGCGCAGTATCCGATCATGGTCTCGGAGAGACCACTGAAAGTAGCCCGCCAGTTTACTGGTGGGATTGTGGCGACAACCTGGCGGCAGTCCCGTTAGGGACGGCTGAAATCCCTCGTTTGGGATTAGGCAATTCAGTCGTGCCTACGGCACTCTCCAGATAATCTCCGATTTTTCCCGCCACTGAAGTGGCGGGCTACTCTCATCCAGTCCCGCAGGGACGTGGTAAAAGCCCCTTTCGTCTCCGCTCAGGGAAGCTCCATTCCTGGTTAACCCGCACAATACTTCTCGGGTCCGGCATAGGCGGCACCTGAACTTGAGCCGCGCAATCGCGACGGAGTATGCTGCTCATCTTCGCTGGAGGAAGATGTGCGTAACCGCGCTCTCGCCCTTGCCGCTCTGTTCTTGTCTGTCACACCGCTCCTGTTTGCTGCCCCTGCCGGCAAGGTAGAGCCCATTGGCCCGCTGACCGACTCGGCCGCTTCGGACGCGCTGAAAAAGGCGGTGGAACCAACCGGCTACCGGGTTCTGCTGGATGATGGCAGTGAGTGGTGCAAAATCTGGTTGCGCGCCGGCGCGCCGGCCAGCAGCAAGACCGAGGTTGAAGGCGCGCTCTTTCCCCAACTCACTGAAGCCACGCTGATTGGAGTGATCTCCTTCAGCAAGCCGGCCACCGATTATCGCGGCCAGACGGTCCAGCCCGGCCTTTATACCCTTCGTTACGAATTGCTTCCTAACGACGGCAACCACTTGGGCGTCGCCGACAATCGCGATTTTGTTTTGCTGGTGCGGGCTGCGGATGACCCCGATCCCGCCGCCAGCTTCGACTTCAAACAGCTCGTGGCACTGAGCCGCAAGGCCACTGGCACCGGCCATCCCGGGCCTATCAACCTGGTGCAGCCCTCTTCCGACACCGTGCCTGCCGTCAGCAACGACGGCCAGGAACACTGGATTTTTGCAGACAAGCTGAAGATGCAGACTGGCGAGCCGTTGCTGATCGGGATTGTCGTGAAAGGAAAAGCAGCAGAATAAGTTTCGAGTCTCCAGTTTCGAGTTTGGCGATGAAAGATGTGCTGAGGACGTGTTGCGTTTTGAATCAGCCGCCATGGCGAATCGCAACACGCGTCGCTTATGACGTAAATCTCCGGTTTTACGCTGGTTAGCTACGCCCTCCCCCGTAAATCAATAATTCCCGCTTTTTTCGCTGATGTGAATCGCAACAAATCGCTGTTGTGTTTTGCCGCTCCAAAAATGAAACATTTGCAACAGAATTCCCCATCTCCTTCCGCTGCAATGAGCTGCAGCCACCTGTGTACTCACCCCACACTTCGGCATTGGGATTGCCTTGGGAAAGGTGGCGAGCGGCAAGCAAATAGAGCCGCCGCCAGAGTCAGCCCGGCGCATAAGCGCTGAGGAGGCGCATCATGACAGTCCTATTGGTAATCATGACCTTTGCGGTGTTGCTGCTGATTGACCACTATTACACGCG
>DASSQB010000329.1:0-6100 GCA_035702725.1 Terriglobales bacterium
CTGGAATCAGCATGGGCGCTGGTGGGAGCGGTGAACAAATACCTGGTGGAGAACGAGCCCTGGACGCTGGGCGAAAAGCAGGATGAGGTGAGCCGGGCGCGGTTGGGAACGATTCTTTACACCAGCGCCGAGGCGCTGCGCGTAGTGACGGCGCTGGCGCACCCGGTGATCCCGGACTCCAGTTCGCGGATATGGGCGCAGTTGGGATTGGGCGAGATCGCGAATTTCAAGCTGGCAGAGCTGAAGTGGGGCCAGCTGCAGCTGGGAACCAAGATAGGCAAAGTCGAGCCGGTCTTCCCGCGCGCCGATAAGAGTGTTGTGGAGAAAATGCAGGCCATGGAACTGCAGCGAAGGACGTCAACAGTGGAGACCGAGAAGAAGCCAGCAGAAACGCAGGCAGAATATCCGGCACGAGCCGTGGAAGTGAAACCCGCTCCCGCACCAGCGGCGTCGGCCGCTGGAGCCAGCGCAACCGTGCCCGCACCCGCCGCCAAGCCGGGCGCAACCGCCGCGCCCGAAGGCAAAATCGGCATTGAAGACTTCGCCAAGGTCGAAATGCGGGTTGGGCAAGTGAAGGTGGCGGAGAAGGTAAAAGGCGCCGACAAGCTTCTGCGCCTGGAAGTGGACCTGGGCAACGAGGTGCGGCAGGTGGTAGCCGGCATCGCCGAGGCTTACGCGCCAGAGTTGCTGATCGGGCGCAAGGTGGTGATCGTGGCCAACCTGGCGCCGCGCAAGCTGCGCGGCCTGGTGTCCGATGGCATGATCGTGGCCGCATCGGTAGGCGAGCAGGGCAAGCCCGTGCTGGCGGGGTTTCTGGAGGATGTGCCGGTGGGGGCGAGGCTGAAATAGCGGGAGTCGGTAGTCAGGAGTCGGGAGTCGGCAAAGCAAGGTCCCTCGACTCGCGCGCTTCTTCGCATTCGCTCAGCCGCGCTCGCTCGGGATGACAGATCAAACGGATAACGCGCAAAAGGAAATTGATTGCAGTGATCAATAATTTCTGAAAGCTGACGGCTGAGAGCTGAAAGCGAAGAGGCTAGTCAGCTAGCCAGGAGCTAGAAGCTTTGTTTGTAGATTCGCACGCTCATCTGGAGATGACGCAGTTTGATGGTGACCGCGGCCAGGTGCTGGAGCGGGCGCGGGCGGCGGGGATCGAAACCATTGTCGCTATCGGGAGCGGCACGGGGCCGGGGTCGCTGGCCTGCGGCATCGAACTGGCGGAGAAGCACGACTGGATACTGTCCACCATTGGCATCCACCCGCACGAAGCCAAGCTGGCCACGGACGCCGACTTCGCTGAACTGGAGCAACTGGCCAAACATTCCAAAGTGATTGCCTGGGGAGAAATTGGTCTGGACTACTTCTACGACCACTCGCCGCGCGAGGTGCAGCGCGATGTGTTCGTCCGCCAGATGGAGCTAGCACGCTCGGCCAAGTTGCCTATCGTGATCCACTGCCGGCCGTCGGATGGCAGCGACAATGCGTGGCAGGATTGCCTTGGTCTGCTCCGCGAGCGCTGGGCCAGCAGCGGGCTAGGCGGCGTGCTGCACTGCTTCACCGGCCAACTGGAACACGCGCGTGCCGCGCTGGACATGGGCTTTATCATCTCTTTCGCGGGCAACGTGACCTTCGCCAAGGCGCAGAATATCCGCGAAGCGGCCCGCGAAGTGCCGCTGGAGCGAATGTTTATTGAGACGGATTCGCCTTTCCTGGCCCCAGTGCCCCACCGCGGGAAGCGCAATGAGCCGGCATTTGTGGTGGAGGTGGCCCGGCAAATCGCCGAACTGCGGGGGCTTTCGCGGGAACAGGTAGGGGAGCGCACGAGCCAGAATTTTTACGACTTCTTCAATTTGCATAGCTCTAATTTAAGTAGCACGCGATAATAGTGTATCAACCCTATGCCGGAGAACTCTTTCGATATCGTCAGCAAGGTGGACCTGCAGGAAGTGTCGAACGCGATCCAGCAGGCGCTGAAGGAAGTGCATACTCGATTCGACCTGAAGGACTCGAAGTCGAATATTGCGCTAGAGGGCAAGGACGCCATCATTCTGACATCGCAGGACGACTACAAGCTGAAGGCAGTGAACGACGTGCTGCAGCAGCGGCTGGTGAAGCGCGGAGTGCCGCTCAAGGCTCTAACCTATAGCGCCATCGAGCCGGCGGCCGGCTCCACCGTGCGCCAGAAAATCTCCATGCAGCAGGGCATTCCCACGGAGAAGGCGCGGGAGATTGTCAAAACGATCAAGAATTCCAAGCACAAGGTACAGGCTTCGATCCAGGGCGACCTGGTGCGGGTGAGCGGCAAGGACCGCGACACGCTGCAGGCGGTGATCGCCCTTTTGCGCAACAGCGATTTCGGCATTGACATGCAGTTCACGAACTACCGGACGGTTTGAGTACAGCGCCAGAAGGCGCTGCGGCATCGCAGTGAGAAGCAGTGAACGTGGCTACGACAGCTCCCATCACGCTGCAGTCGGTATTTGAACTGGTGCGCGACGACCTGCTCGCGATTGAGCGCGAGTTTGGGGACGACACCGCCTCCGAAGTGGAGGTGATCACCGAAATCGGCGAATACCTGCGCAATGGCGGGGGTAAGCGCATCCGGCCGGCGCTGCTGCTGCTTTCCGCGAAGCTGTGCGGCTATGAAGGACAGGGCGCCATCCGCCTGGGGGCGGTGGTAGAAATTATTCACACCGCCACGCTGGTTCACGACGACATTATTGACGAGGCTCAGATGCGCCGCGGGCGGCCTTCCGCCAACCACCAGTGGGGCAATTCGCGCTGCGTGCTGGCGGGCGACTGGCTTTACATGCAAGCTTTCAAGCTGGCCGTCCAAGAACGTAACTTCCGTGTTCTTGACATCCTCATAGACCTCACGCAGCGCATGGTTGAGGGCGAGCTGTTGCAACTGGAAAAGCTGGGGCGCTGCATCAGGCTCGACGAGCACCTGGAGCTGATCTACCGCAAGACCGCGTGCCTGTTTTCTGTGTGCATGCGGCTGGGCGGGATTCTGGGCGGAGTCTCCGCTGAGCAGGAAGAGCGCCTGGCGGAGTATGGGCACAACCTGGGAATGGCGTTTCAGATTGCCGACGACGTGCTCGACCTGACCGCCACCGAAGACGTGCTGGGCAAGCCTGTGGCCAGCGATCTGCGCGAGGGCAAAGTAACGCTGCCCGTCATTCACGTTCTGGAACACTGCAGCCTGGAGGAGCGACAGAAGATCGAAGCCGTGCTGCGTGAACGCGCCTTCAACGGCTTTACCCACTCCGACATTCTGGCGATGTTGCAGCGCTATGGCTCCGTGGAGGCCGCGACACGACGTGCCCAGAAGTACGCGGAAGCCGCCCGCCAGGCGATTTGCAGTTTCCCCGATTCCGAAATCAAACGCGCCCTGCTCTGGGTGCCGGGCTTTGTAGTTTCCCGCGAGAAGTAACCTCAACGCAGAGGGCGCAGAGAAATTCCTCAGCGCGGATTTACGCGGATCAACACAAATCAATTTCCGCAGATGAGGTCTTGCCCGTTCTCACGGGAGACGTAACACGTTATGTCTCAACCCGTGCGCATTGCCGTAAACGCACCAAAATGATAGTAGCGGCAGTCAGGGGAAACAGGATTTAACTGCAGACTTGTTCTTTTAAGGTGGCGACGAAACGGGAGCCCGGCGCCTGAAAAATTCCTCCTTACTCATGCCGGCGGGGACGGCCACATCGAAGAAGCCCACCATCATCTCGTTCCATGTCTGTTCGCCCCAAACGACGGTGGCGTTGGGATCGGGATTATGTGGGTTGTTGGCAGAATTGTCGTACCAGGCGATGGCTTGCAGCTTGCTCCCTGCCTTCAGAAAACGCGGCTCTGCCAGCCGGTAGCTGAGCTGCCAGTAAAAATCCCAATTCACCTTGAGCAGGGTCTCAACTTGGCCGTCCGGGTGGATCAGGTTGTACGCAAAGCGCTTGCCGCGCAGGTGCATATGAGGGAAAAAACTCAGTAAGATGCAATTGTTAGGCAGCGTTCCTTGAACTTCTACTTCAAAGTTGTCTGTGTGCGGCGGAATCATCAGGCCATGGCGGTTCAGCTGCAGCGTTAAAACCCGTTGCTGTGGCGGTTTTTTGGTGAAAACCAGCCCGATGCTGGTCTGGTCGCTGGCCGTGTGCCCGTTCGTGGTGTAGTGCATCTGGAAAACCAGGTCGGAGCCCGCGGGTATGAACTTAGCCAGGCCCTCGGGCCATCGGTCGGGCGAACTGCCGGGAGCGTAGACCAGGAGCAGGTCGGCAGTGGTGAAGTGCGCGCCGCGGCGGTCTTCGGGATTGGTGAGGGTGCTGGCGGTGAAGGGCACTCCCAGCGGCGCGCCTTGCAGCCATTGCGAATGAGGCGGGCGGATATAAACCACGGCGTGGTGGACGTGATCGCGAGCGCTGGGGCGAACTTCTGCCATCTGCACCCAGCGGTCCTGGGTGAAGCCGGTAGGCACGATTTCGTAGGTGTATTCGACCGCGCCGTGCGCGGGGATTGGCACCGGCTTGGGCATGCGCAGCACGAGGTCAGGCCGGGCAATGTTCCAACCCTCGACCCAATGCGGGGGAGGAGGAGAGTCGTGCGGATTGCCGGCAGCCGCGCCGCCCTCCGCCCAGGCGGAGATAGTCGCGATTTGCCGGGCGCTCAGCGAAGGATCGTTGGCGAAGTGTCCGCAGCAGGCATCGGCAAACCAGGGCGGCATTTTGCGAGCCGTGACCGCCTGCTGAATTGCCTGCGCGAAACGGCCCGTCTGTTCATAGGTCACGAACGCCAGGGGTGCAATTTCGCCCGGCCTGTGGCAGTTCTGGCAGCGCTGCTGCAGGATGGGCAGAACATCACGATAAAAGGTTGGAGGAGTTGCTTGCTGGCGTTTGGCCGGCGCCAGAAGAGTTGCCGCAAAACCACACAGGCCCACAAGAATTGCCAGGCGAAGCATTGCTCACCATTGTGCCATCGAGTATGGATAGAGACGTAAACTTGTTACGTCTCCTTATCTCGCTCTCCCTTTTTTCACCCAGAGACTCTGGCCATCACCGCCAGAGACAACTCTCCCCCGGCCCAAATGGATCACACTTCATGCGCCTCCTACGTCCCTGGGGCGTCCCCGGAGTCGAATGAGAATCGGGTTGATCGCTCCACCCTTCATCAGTGTTCCCCCCAAGGACTACGGCGGCACAGAGCTGTTTATCGCCCAACTTGCCGAGGGGCTGAAGAAACGCGGCTTGGAGGTGGTGGTCTACACTAATGGAGAGTCCACAGTAGATGTAGAGAAGCGCTGGATCTATCCCACCGCACAATGGCCCATCAAGGTTGATGGCCACGCCTTTCTTAAGGACGCTGAGCATACCGCCTGGGCAATGCAGGACGGCGCCTCCTATTGCGACCTGCTGCACGTGCATGCCGCCACCGCCATAACCTACTCCCGCTTTGTGGACGCTCCCATCGTGTGCACGCTGCACGGCCCGCACGAGGCGAAGTTCTCGGAAGTCTACAGCCATTATCCCCAGGTGCACTACGTCTGTATCAGCGATTCCCAATGCCGCCAGGAATCCATGCCGCGCATGCGCACCATTCATCATGGCATTGACCTGAGCGCGTATGAACTGGGCACGCAGAAGCAGCAGTACCTGAGCTTTATCGGGCGGATCGCTCCCATTAAAGGCGTGCACCTGGCCATTGACGTGGCCAAGCGCGCGGGCATCCCGCTGAAGATCGCCGGCGACGTGCAGCCCGCCTACCGCGAGTACTTCGAGGCCAAGGTCAAGCCGCAAATTGACGGCCAGTTCATCGAGTACATCGGCCTGGCTGACCTGCGCGCCAAAAATGAGCTGCTGGGGAATTCCCTGGCCATGCTGTTTCCCATCCAATGGAACGAACCCTTCGGACTGGTGATGGTGGAAGCCATGGCTTGCGGCACGCCGGTGGTGGCTCTGGCCGGGGGCTCGGTGACCGAGGTGGTGCAGGACGGAGTCTCCGGCTATGTGTGCCGCTCAGTGCGCGAACTGGCCAAGCGCGTGACACAGCTGAATTTCGATCCGGCGGCCCTGCGTCAGTATGTGGAAGAGAATTTTTCCCTGGACCTGATGGTGGG
>DASSQB010000330.1:0-5173 GCA_035702725.1 Terriglobales bacterium
CGGCGGACGCCAAGAAGCTTATTGACTTTCTCAACAACGAGATGTTGAAGAACTGCTCCAAGAAGATCCGTACCGATTCCGGCGGGGGTATCAAGCCGATTTCGGTGACCGGCACCTAGCGCCTGGTGCGCATGGCCATCCAGCATGCGCTCAAGAACAACCGCAAATCCGTGACGCTGGTGCACAAGGGCAACATCCAGAAATTTACCGAAGGCGCCTTCCGCGAATGGGGCTACGAGATCGCCACGGCCGAGTTCCGCGACCAGGTCATCACCGAGCGCGAAAGCTGGATCGTGGACAACAAGGACAAGAACCCAAACCTGACCGTGGAGCAGAACGCCGCCATGGTTGAGCCGGGGCTGGAGTTCGCTACCGAGGACTTCCGCAAGCAGATATATGCCGAGGTGAAGCGGGTGCTGGACGCGATCTACACCAGCCACGGCAAGGCGGCGTGGAAGAAAAAGCTGATGATCAACGACCGCATCGCCGATTCCATCTTCCAGCAGGTGGTGACGCGGCCCGACGAGTACGCGGTGCTGGCCACGCCTAACCTGAACGGCGACTACATTTCCGACGCCTGCGCGGCGCAGGTGGGCGGCTTGGGCATAGCGCCCGGCGCCAATATCGGTGACGAACACGCCATCTTTGAAGCCACCCACGGCACTGCCCCCAAGTACGCCGATAAGGACGTCATCAACCCGGGCTCGGTGATTCTCTCCGGCGTAATGATGTTCGATTTTCTGGGCTGGAGCGAGGCGGCGCGGCTGATCGAGAACGCCCTGGAGGCGACCATCCAGCAGAAGAAAGTTACCTACGATTTTGAGCGCCTGATGGAAGGAGCGACCAAGGTCAAGACCAGCGAGTTTGGCGATTACATCATCAAGAACATGGACGCCAGGCTCTCCACCGCGGCAGACTAAAAGCTAACCACAAAGGAAACGAAGGAACACAAAGAAATTTCAGATCTATTCTTTCCTTCGTGACCCTTTGTGTCCTTTGTGGTGAAGCATTTCTTGAAAGGAAAATCATGCGCAATAAAGTAAGCATTGTAGGTTCGGGAAACGTGGGCGCCACCGCGGCGCACTGGATAGCCTCCAAGGAACTGGCCGACGTTGTCCTGATTGACATCATAGAAGGCGTGCCACAGGGCAAGGGCCTGGACCTCCTGCAAGCCATGCCCATCGAAAAGACAGATTCATTCATTCTGGGCACGCAGGACTACAAGGACACAGCTAATTCTGACATCGTGGTCATCACCGCCGGAGTGCCGCGCAAGCCTGGAATGAGCCGCGACGACCTGCTTAAGATCAATCACAAGATCATGGGGGATGTGGTCGGGCAGGTAGTCCAGTACTCGCCCAACTGCATTCTGATCATCGTCTCCAACCCTCTGGACGCGATGGCTCAGGCGGCTTACAAGCTGTGCGGTTTCAGCCGCAACCGGGTGATCGGCATGGCAGGGGTGCTGGATTCGGCGCGCTTCCGCGCCTTCATCGCCATGGAACTGAAGGTGAGCGTGGAAAACGTGACCGCTTTCGTCCTGGGCGGCCACGGCGATACCATGGTGCCGCTGCCGCGCTACTCCACTGTGGCGGGCATCCCCATTACGGAACTGATGGACAAAGCCACCATCGAGCGCCTGGTGCAGCGCACGCGCGATGGCGGCGCCGAGATCGTCAAATATTTGAAGACGGGCAGCGCCTACTACGCGCCGTCGGCGGCAGTGACGGAGATGGTGGAGGCCATTCTGAAGGACAAGAAGAAAATCCTGCCCTGCGCCGCCTACCTGGAAGGCGAATACGGCTTGCGGGGCCTGTTCGTGGGCGTACCCTGCAAGCTGGGAACGCGCGGAATTGAGCAGATTATCGAGATCAAACTCACCCCGGACGAGAAAGCGGCGCTGGAGAAGAGCGCCGGGGCGGTGAAGGAGTTGGTGGGCGTGATTGGAGTATAAAACCAGTTCCCAGTTGCCAGTTGTCAGGAAAGCAGGTAGTTGGTGGCTAGCGGCTGGCAGTTGGCCTGGGCCGCGATACGACCTACTAACTACCAGCTACCAACTGCAAGCACGTTTGAGCCCGCCTTGAAGCAAGGCGGGCTTTCTTTTTCCAAAGGTAAACACAGCGCACAACCGGAATGTCCAGCGGTCACGACTCGCCGTGAGGCGAATCACCGTGCCCGCTCTTCCCGGTTTCTACACTGGAATGTCGCAAGGAACGGGCATATCGAAGGCTGCGCGACCGGGCGACCAAGGAGAAAATATGCGTAAAACTGCATTCTTATTAATCACAATGCTGGGGCTGGGAGTAATGTTGTGGGCCCAGGCACCCACCGGATTCAAGGGGACGAGGACCGTGTCGCTGTCGGAACAGGCCAAGGTAGGCACGCAGTTGCTGCCGGCTGGCGAATACAAAGTTAGCCATACGATGGAAGGCGCCGAGCACATCATGGTGTTCAAACAGGGCAAGCAGGAATATCGGGTAAAGTGCAACCTGGAGCCACTTAGCGCCAAGGCCGATGCGACCCAGGCATGGTACGAGGCTGATGCCAGCGGCCAGCGCGTGCTGCAGGCGATCGTGTTCAGGGGCGATACGGTAAAGCACGTGATGGCGCAGTAAAGCAGTTCTCAGTTCCCAGTTGTCAGTAGCCAAGTGGTGGTCTTTACCGACTCCTGACCACTGATCACTGGCCACTGACCACTGGACTTGGCCGCTTGAGCTTGACCGCGATATCAATGAAGGCGAGGGCGGCGCGGCTGAGCGCTTTGTCTTTGCGGAACACCAGCGCCAGGTCGCGGCGAAATTGCGCGTCGGCGATGGGCAGCGCTGCCAGCACACCGGCGCGAGCGTCCTCAGCCACGTTGGAGCGGGCAATAAACCCTAAGCCAACCTGTGCGGCGACGAAGCGTTTCATCAGTTCGCTGGAATCGAGTTCCATGGACACATTCGGGCGCAGGCGGCGCTCGTGGAGCATGTTTTCGATGGCGTCGCGGGTGCGCCCCAGCTTGGGCAGCAGCAGGGGAAATTTGGCGATTTCCGCCACCGGCACGGCTTCCAACTTGGCCAGAGGGTGGCCGGGCGGCGCAATCAATACCAGTTCGTCGCGGTGAATCAGCACGATGGTCAGCCGCGTGTCATTCACCGGCAGCGACACCACTCCGAAATCCACCGAATTATCAATCACCGCTTCCAGTATCTTGTTGTGCTCGGAGCGCTGCACGCTCACCGCCACCCGCGGGTACTGCTTTTTGAATTCGGCGAACACTTCCGGCAGGATGTGCAGGCAGGTCCCCTCGTTCGCGGCGACCACGATCTCGCCGCGCGGGACGCGCTCCATCTCCTGCACCGTGGTCAGGACCAAGCGGCGGGCCTGCAGAGTTTCTTCGGCGTAACGCTGGAACACCTTGCCGGCCGCAGTCAGGGCCACTTTGCCCCCGGAGCGGTCAAAGAGCTTGGCGCCGACTTCCTCTTCCAGGGCACGAATCTGGGAGGAGATGGCGGGCTGGGTGCGGAAACGCTTTTCCGCCGCGCGCGAGAAACTGGCGTGGCGCGCGACCTCTAGGAACGTTTCTAGTTGGTCAAAATCCATAGAACCCAGTTGTCAGTTGCCAGTGGTCAGTAACCAGTTAAAACCAGGTCGAGAGCTGACGGTCTACAGCCTTTAAAGTAACACTTAGCATTTAGCAGTCAGCATGAAGCCGATGAAGGTCTTGTTTTGGTCCCAAAGGGAACCATGGCTGGCTAAATGCCAATTGCTAATGGCTAATGGCTTCCTTTTTTTCCACTACGTAAGTCATAGCAGGAATTAGGGTTCGCAGCTAATAAATGCCGTTTATGTGACCCATAAAAAGTATCAATTTCCTCCCCTCGGACGGGGACACGTATGCTGACTCTATCCTGCTGAAGGAGGATTGTAGCAGCAGGTGCCTGCCCCAATTTCATGACAATTCTGCTGTTCGCCCACCGTGCTCATCCCGTATTTGCCGGAACCGGGCTATCCGCGCCCATAGCGGCGCAAAGGAGCTTTTTGCATGGCTGATCCGAAGACCATTATGGAGTTTGTGAAGAAGAATGAGGTCAAGCTTTTGGACCTGCGTTTTACTGACCTTCCCGGCCTGTGGCACCACGTTTCCTATCCCATTGACCAGCTTTCCGAAGACTCGTTCGAAGAAGGCTTCGGCATGGATGGTTCCTCCATCCGCGGCTGGGCGGCCATTCACGAAAGCGACATGCTGCTCATCCCCGACCCCGCCTGGTACATGCTGGACCCGTTCACCGAGGTGGCCACGCTGGTGATGGTGTGCGACGTGGTGGATCCGGTGACCAAGCAGCGCTATGACCGCGACCCGCGCTATATCGCCAAGAAGGCGGAGATGTACCTGGCCTCTACCGGCCTGGCCGACACCGCCTACTTCGGCGCCGAAGCCGAGTTCTTCATCTTCGACAACGTGCGCTTCGACCAGCGCGAGCAGCACGGTTTCTACTTTATTGACGCCGAGGAGGGCCGCTGGAACTCCGGCCGCGCCGAGAACAACCTGGGCTACCGCCCGCGCTACAAGGAAGGCTACTTCCCGGTGCCGCCCACCGACCACTATCAGGACCTGCGCACCGAAATGGCGCTGACCATGCAGAACGCCGGCCTGAGCGTGGAGTGCCACCACCACGAAGTGGCCACCGGGGGGCAGACGGAAATTGACCTCAAGTTCGACTCCCTGGTGCGCTCCGCCGACAACATGATGCTCTACAAGTACATCGTGCGGAACGTAGCCAACCAGTACGGCAAGACCGTGACCTTCATGCCCAAGCCGCTGTTCCAGGACAACGGCAGCGGCATGCACACCCACCAGTCGCTGTGGAAGAGCGGCAAGCCGCTGTTCTCGGGTGATGGCTACGCCGGACTCTCGCAGCTGGCGCTGTGGTACATCGGCGGGCTGATCAAGCATGGGCCGGCGCTCTCGGCCCTGATCGCGCCCACCACCAACTCCTACAAGCGCCTGGTGCCGGGCTTTGAAGCGCCCGTGAACCTGGCTTACTCGCGGCGCAATCGTTCGGCGGCGTGCCGCATCCCCATGTACTCGGCTTCGCCCAAGGCCAAGCGCGTGGAGTTCCGCCCGCCCGACCCTAGCTGCAACCCCTACATGGCTTTTGCGGCCATGATGATGGCCGGCCTGGATGGC
>DASSQB010000331.1:0-5133 GCA_035702725.1 Terriglobales bacterium
GGCAGCACGCGCGGCGCAAATCCATATTCTCTGTGGCGCGCGCCGAGATATTTCGCCAGCTTCGCCAGCAACTCCATGTCCTCGGCGAAGCATTCCGGGATGTACGGCTTCAGCACCTTGAACACGCCGCGCTCGCGCCGCCCCAGTTCAGGGTTCCACCAGGTGAAGCGCATCACCGCACTGACGCTCGCCTCGGAAAAAATTCCCGGCCTGAGCTTTACCTGGTTTTCTTCGAGGCGCGGGCCCAACTCCTCGACAATAATCTTGCTCACTTCTGCCGCGCTCATGTCGCTGATGCCGTTTTCCAGCTCGGAAAGAGCGCGGCGCAACGGAATCAGCAGGTGCCGGTTTCGCGCCAGCACCTGCCCCAGTTTCTGCAGGCCGGGCACTTTGGCGATCAGCTTCAGCAGCCGTTTTCCCGTAGGCGTATTCGCGGGCAGCTGCCACTGTTCCACCAGCTTGGGCGCCAGCCGGTGCGCGGAGAGCGTCCACACCGTGAACTGCATGGCGTCCTGTACCAGCACGCGCCAGCGCGCATACTTTTCCGGGACCAGCTCCTCGATGGGCAGGTGGTCCACAATCCACTTTCCTGCCGCTTTGCGCAGGGCCGGCCCCGCGGGGCTGTGCAGCGCCGCTTCCAGCACGCGAATCCGCTCTACGGCGGTGCCGCCGGCGGCGGCAAATGCGGCCTTCAGCTCTTCAGGGGATTGCGGCACCAACTGCTCGATAGAGGATAAATCCGGCATCCCGATACTCCCTTGCCAGCAGGCGCGAGAGTGTCTCGCTAATCGGGCTTCGTCGGGGGCAAAGCCAATTACAACTTCAGACTACACCCAGGGTGAGTCCCGTTCACGATTTCTTTGGATGGGCCAGGGCGCGCCTGGCCCACCGCGGGAATCGTTAAACCACTACGTATTTGCCCGCTTCGATTATCTTTTGGGCGATCTTCTGCCGCAGTGCAACGGTGTTGTAGGGCTCATGCTTGCCCAGTCGCCGCAATACCGCCATGTAAGAGCGCAGCGTATCGCCTTCGCTGACCGCCGCGATCACTTTGCGGGCATTGCTCTCGATGCGCTCCATAGCGCCTGCCATGTGTACCTGCGCCATGGCGATGGAGTGCGCCACAGCATTCTCGCCGTGCTGCGCCGCGAGCTTCTGCGCCCGCAACAAGGCCGACTCCATGGCGTAGGCCTCAATCGCCATGTTGGCAATCGCACCCATTAACTCCTGCTGCTCCTGGATGGCCTGCATATACTTTTGCATGGCGATCCCGGCGGCAAACAGGCCCATCTTTTTGGCGTTGGCCACCAGTTTTCGCTCAGCAGCAAATGGGCCACCGCCATCTTCATCGGCCGCCGCGCCGCCCAGCACTTCGTCCATGAGCTTCTTCATGGCCGGCATGAAGGGCAATGCCCCGGATGCAGCCTTCTTCATCAGGAAGCCGGTAATGATCAGGCGGTTGATTTCGTTGGTGCCCTCAAAAATGCGGTTGACGCGCGAGTCGCGATAGGGGCGCTCCGCCGGATACTCTTCCACGAAGCCGTAGCCGCCGAAGATCTGCACCATCTCGTCCACCACAAAGTCAATAAACTCCGAGCCCCATACCTTAATAATGGAGCACTCGATGGCGTACTCATCAATCATCTTGCGCACCTGGACCATATCGCTGGCGTGCGCTCCTTCCAGCCGGGCAATGGCCGCATCCAGCATGCCCACGGTGCGGTACACCATGGCTTCGCCGGTGAAGATACCGGCCGCCATCTCCGCCAGCTTCTCGCGAATCAGCCCGAAATCGGCAATGACTTTGCCGAAAGCTTTGCGCTGCTTGGCGTAGGCGATGGAGCTCTCGATGCAATGGCGCGCCGAGCCAACGCAGCCCGCCCCCAGCTTGAAGCGGCCCACGTTGAGCACGTTGAAGGCGATCACGTGCCCTTTGCCGATCTCGCCCAGCACGTTTTCCACCGGCACTTTGCAGTCGCTCAGCACCAGCGGGCAAGTGGAGGAGCCGCGGATGCCCATCTTGTGCTCTTCCGCGCCTACCGCGAAACCAGGGAAGTCGCGTTCAATCAGAAAAGCCGTGAACTTTTCGCCGTTCACTTTGGCGAACACCGTAAACAGGTCAGCGAATCCGGCGTTCGTGATCCACATCTTTTCGCCGTTCAGGATGTAGTGCTTGCCGTCCGGCGAGAGCTCCGCCCGCGTGCGGCAGTTCAGTGAATCCGAGGCCGACGACGACTCCGAAAGCGCGTACGCCCCTACGATTTCGCCGCTGGCCAGCTTGGGCAGATACTTCTTCTTCTGTTGCTCCGTGCCGAAGTACACCAACGGCAGCGTGCCGATGCAGGTGTGCGCTCCCCAGGTAGTGCTGAACCCGCCATGGACCGCAATCCGGTCGGCGATGATGGCCGACGATACCTTGTCCATTTGCGTGCCCCCATACTCTTCGGGGACATCCACCGAGCTCAGCCCCAGCTCGCCCGCCTTCCTGACCAGCTCGCGGGCCACGGAGAACTCCTTGTGTTCCATTTTGTCAACATTGGGCATGATTTCATTGGCAGCAAATTCCTCTGCTGTCTGCGCAATCAGCGTGTGCTGTTCCGTAAAGTCTTCAGGCGTAAAAATTTCCTCCGGCTTGCGCTCCTCCAGCAGAAAGCCGCCGCCCGCAATCTTTGCCGTGGGTACTGCCGTCACCGTGGCCATGGTCGTGCCTCCCTCGCTTCGCTGTTGCTCAAAGTTTAAACCGGAAACTCGAAAATCAATATCCGCCCTTGCCTCAGGCGGACGTCTTCAATATTTGCGTGTTCGCCTGCAGGCAGCGCATGCCGCGCAGCCAGCGCTCGTAATCGGTTGCTTTGCGGCGGAAGAATTCGGCCACCTCGGGGTGGGGCAGAATCAGAAACCGCTCTTCCGCCAGTCCCTTCACCACTTCCTCCGCTACTTGTTCAGGTTCTAACGCTCCCTCCAGCAGGAAAGCGCCACCGCCAAACTCGGCGCGCTTCAGCATGTCGGTGCGTACTCCCTGCGGGCACAGAGCTGAGACCTTGATGCCCTGGTCGCCATGCGTGATTAAGATCCACTCCGCCAGCGCCAGGGCGGCGTGCTTGGTTACCGCGTACGGCGCCGACCCCAATTGTGTGAGCAAACCCGCGGCGGAAACGGTCTGCAGCAGGTATCCTTCACGCCGTGCCAGCATGTGCGGCAGCACCGCGCGCGCTGCGTACACATGCGCCATCACATTCACTTCCCAGCTCCGCGACCACTCTTCGTCCGCCGCCTCCACACCTCCCTTCGCCCCTATGCCCGCGTTGGAGCAGAACAGGTCGATCGCTGCGCACTCCTTTATTACCTGCTCCACCAGCCGAACCACCTCCGGCTCGCGCGCCACATTGGCTGCGATAGCCCGACCATCGATCTCTCTTGCCACCTGCTCTGCCGCCGCAGCCTGCACGTCCGCCACAATGACCGCCCGCGCACCTTCCGCTGCGAAACGCCGGCACAGGGCCCGCCCGATCCCATTCCCTCCACCCGTGACCACAACCACTCTGCCCTTTACCTGCATTTCTGCGCTCCTCGGCCGCTTCTTCTTATGCTTTTGAGCAATTCCGCTGCGGAAGACGATTCAGTCGTTATGCGCCAGGCAAACTTACCGGTTACTCCACGGACATTACTACACCATTCCAGTTCGAATTGCAGTGACCTGCTGATTCGTACCGCGCATCATGCTAGGCCGCGTTATGAGCCCTCTGTAAATGCATGGAGCCAGCCAAATTGCGGCCGCGACGCATCTCACAATTGTTACTCTACTTTTATTTTTTGTGGCGCGGGCGCCCTCGCCCGCGAGACCCCTGCAGGGGAGTCACACCGAGGGCCTTACACCCGCTTCCCCGCCTCACTAAGGTTACGAGGAGTCTCCGCCCGCGCGGCGGTATAATTTTCCAGGCCCACCACGGTGCGAGAGTGGCGGAATTGGCAGACGCACCAGACTTAGGATCTGGCGGGGAAACCCATGGGGGTTCGAGTCCCCCCTTTCGCACCATGAAGTCTAACCCCTTCTGAGTACATCAGTTGACCGTCTTGGCGGGCGCCAAAACGACGGCCTCCGGTTGCATCTTGAGCTGTGCATTGCCCCCACCGCTCTGCCCAAACTCTGCCCAAACTTGAGGGGTGGCGGTTTTCTGGCCGGGCGCTCACTGTAGTTAATGAGGAGGCGGCTGTAAATCAGCCGACCTTTGTAGGCGAATACCCTTGTCTCTGTGGCGTCCAGGCCCTCGCGGATGCGCCGCACAATCAGTTCCGGCGGGACAGTGCTGCGAATCAGTTCGGCAAAGACTTCCCGCACCCGCCCACGCTCAATGTTGTGCCCAGGATTGTTGGCGGAGGACAGGCTGTAGCCAGCATCGAGTGCTGCCCGGCGCCGGCTCTTGCCAAACCCCTTCAACGTATAGGCACTGCCTGCGGTTCAGGTTCAACTCGCCGTCCCTCACGCCTGCCCACCTGTTTTTCACGATCACCTCGCTCACTAGGTTAGAGGCGAACAGCTCGCGCTCGTTAGCTCACGTTGGCGCGTAATCCTGCCCGGGAGCCTTTGGACCGCACGGGCCGTGCCCGTTTTTCGTTTTCAGCTTGCACTCGTCTTTGCCCCATGTGCAAGAGGCAAATCAGTCGCCGGATAGCAAGAAGTTTTTTGGGTAGCGATTAACATGCATCCCCGTGGGCCACGCGCTCCGCTGGCGCTTAGGGAGGTAGACATCGACCAAATGCTCAGCGGTCGTTCTAGGGGACAGCAAGAGTGTTTTTGAGGTATTTGGGCCAAAGCCCACCGACCCTGGGGTCTTCATTTCACTGGGCACTCATTTCGGTGCCTAGCGGATACGTACGCAAAATCAGCAAAATGGGCAGAGTTTAGGCAGGGCACCTCTCAAGACATTCATGGCAAGGCAGATCATTGGCCGCGCCAGATTCCGGTTCTGGTGGGTGCATGGCAAACTTGGTGCAGCGGCAGAAATTTTCTTTGAGCTAGAAACCAGCCCCTTGGACTCTACTGCCGCTTCACATCTTTTAAAGAGCCCGGCCACACGGCCGGGCTCACATCATCTGCTCTACGGCACTTCAATCCTAGGAGGACATTGAAAT
>DASSQB010000332.1:0-5694 GCA_035702725.1 Terriglobales bacterium
AATTGGAAAGCGAGCGCGCCTCGTTTTGTACGGTTTCGCCTCGCAGCGCCCGCGTGACCGCCAGGCTGGAGGCTGCTGTGGGCTGCTCGTGCTTGTACACGCCCAGGTGCCGGGCCAAAAAGTTCACGTGCGCGCCCGTCAGTTCCTCGCGCGTACAGGCGCAAATCTGCTCGGCCGCGCGGTTCACGTCCGCCACGCGGGCGTTGCGGTCGAAGATGAACACCGCCTCCGGCATGCTTTCGAGCAGGGTAGAGAGTTCCAGCAGTTGCTCGCGCGCCGCCTGCCGCTCCCGTCGTCTGCTCTCCATGAGATAGATGACTGCGACCGCGACCACGGGAAAGATCGCCAGCTTGGCGTAGTTGTGCAGGTGCTCGTTGACGATGACGTGGGCGTTCATCAGCCAGAAAGAGCCGGCGATGCAGATGCCCACGCTCAGCAGCGCTGGGCCAAAGCCGGCATAAGCTTCCACCAGAGCCACAAAAGCAAGGAAGAGGAGGGGGATGTACCCCACTACCTTCTCCAGGCCCATCACCGCGCCAAGGGCTGCTCCGCTCACCAGCACAGCGAAGAGATACGCGAGTAGCGGCCGATTTCGCAGCCAGGAATGCATAGGGTTTCCTGCTCCTTACTTAGATGAGTTTGCGAGCCCGGCAGCAACATTCGCGGGCAGAGACAGGCACAGTTCTTTCCCAAAGCGGCACCAGCCGGGACCTGTGGCCGGTTGGCGTCAGAGCGTCGGATTCTGCAAGTGATTGAGAAATCGAGGATTCTGCCTCTTGACTAAATTGCAAATTGTGATATTAATATTGCTAATTGCAATATGCGCCTCGGCGAAAAAATCCGCTACCTGCGCGAAGTCGAGGGCACGCTCCGCGGCTTTGGCCGCGCCTTCACCCAGCAGGAGATTGTGCGCGCGGTGAAAAAGGAAATGGGCAAGAGCATCAGCCAGTCCTATCTCTCGCAAATCGAAAGCGGCGCCCGCCCCCATCTGACCAATTCCACGCGCATGCTGCTGGCGCGCTTCTTCAAGGTGCACCCCGGCTACCTGGTGGACGACCCGGAAGGCTTTCACAACGAACTGATTTCCGACCTGGGCGCGCTGGAAGACAAACTCGACCTGTGGCTGATCAACGGCGCCGAGCGTTTTCGCCGCGATGTCGAGGTCAGCCAGGCCCTGCTGGAGGCGGCCAAGCACGAGGATTCGCGACGCTGCCTGGTCTTGCTGGGCGCCATTTTGGAAACCCCCAATCTGGTGGACCGCCTGCTGCAGGTGCTGAGGCCCGATCATCACCGCCACGGGAACCAGGCTGCCGAATTGGCCCTCAAGGGCAATGGGCAGAGGAGGCGAGAGTTATGACCTGGGAGAATTTTTATCTGGTCTGTTTTGTGGTGGGCTTCGCCTTCAGCGTGCTGTCGTTTCTGGGTGGCGGTCTGCGTTGGCACTTGCCGTTCAGGTGGCATGTGGGGCATGGCGGTCCGCATGTGCACCTGGGACACCCTGGTGGCGCTCACGGGGCGGGCGTACATGGGGGAAGCGCTCAGGTTTCGGTCTTCAATTTTCTTACCCTCACCATCTTTCTGGCCTGGTTTGGCGGCACCGGCTACCTGCTCACGCGCTATTCCACCGTGTGGTTCCTGCTCGGGCTCGCGGTTGCCATGTTCAGCGGCATTGGCGGAGCGGCCATCATTTTCGCTTTCCTGAAGGCGCTGATGGCCAGCGAGCATCCCATGGATCCCGCCGACTATGAAATGGTGGGCGTGCTGGGCAAGGTGACCAGCCCCATTCGTGCCGGCGGCACCGGCGAAATCACCTACAGCCAAGGCGGCACCCGCCATGCTGCAGGCGCGCGCAGCGAGAACAGCAGCGCCATCGCCAAGGGCTCAGAAGTGGTGGTAACCCGCTATGAGCATGGCATTGCCTACGTGCGCCGGTGGGAAGAGATGGCAGGCATGGAAGATGCGCCCCCGCAGCAGGCCTCGAGTTCCACTGCTGGAGGCAAGGAAGGCAGCTAGCCATGGCCCGCTCCCTTTATCGGCTCTTCAGCTGGGTGCTCTGGCTGGGCTTGCCCGTGGCCGGCCTGAGGTTGTTCACCGTGTGGGACCGTCTGCCCATGCGCCTGGCCACGCATTTTGATTTAGCCGGCCGGCCCAATGGCTGGATGTCGCCCAATGGCTTTCTGGCTTTCACTCTGATTACGATTACGGCAATAGCCGGTATCTCCACCATTGCGGCCTACCGCGCCTCGCAGCCCGACTTGTCCGCTTGGACGCTGCTGGGATTCTTCTACGTCGTGGTTGGCATTCTCTACGGCGCCGCCGACGCCATCGTGAACTATAACCTCTACGGGCGCGGCGTCCACGTAGCCCCCTACCTGATCGCGGGCTTTGGCTCGCTGTTCGTGCTGCTGGTGGTCTACATCGGCACGCGCCGCGGTCCGCAGTTGCCGGCCGAGAACCTTATTGCCGACGAAGTGCACGGCTCGAAGATATGGGCGCTGGTGCTTGCCCTGCCGGTCGTGCTGATAGCGGTGCTGGCCGCCGCCGCTCCTAATTTGACCGTTCGCCTGGTCCTGGCTCTCCCGCTCCTGCTTCTGGTGATGGCCGTCATCATGGCCTGGAGCGGCTTTCATTACATTTTCAGCAATTCTGGCCTGGAGATTCGCACCCTCGGCTTCCGGCTTCGGACGATCCCGGCGTCCCAGATCCGGGACTATACGGTTGCGGCCTGGGGCCCGGCCGGAGGCTACGGCATTCGCGGCGTGGGCAACACCCGCGCCTACGTGTGGGGCAACAAAGGTGTGCGGATCCACCTGTGGGATGGGGAAGTATTTCTCGGCCATCGTGAGCCGGAGCGGCTGGTGCGTGATTTAGATGCGGTCATGAGTTTTGCACATTGATTTATGGCGGTTCTTAGGAGGCGTTATGCAGTTGGCATTCGGAGTTTGGGTGATTGTGGGTCTGATGGTGCTGGCCTTCATGCTCATTATGAGCCTGCTGGCCAGGTTATATCGCAAGGCGGGTCCGCACGAGGCGCTGGTGGTGTACGGCTTCCGCGGCACCCGCGTCGTCAAGGGCCACGGCACGATTATTTTCCCGATGGTCGAAAACTGCCGCGGGCTCTCGCTGGAACTGATGTCGTTCGACGTGGCCCCGCAGCAGGACCTCTACACCAACCAGGGCGTGGCCGTCACCGTGGAGGCGGTGGCGCAGATCAAGGTGAAGTCGGATACCGAGTCCATTCTGACCGCCTCCGAGCAGTTCCTCACCAAAACCCCGCAGGAGCGCGAAGGACTCATCCGCCTGGTTATGGAAGGGCACCTGCGCGGCATCATCGGCCAGCTCACGGTGGAGCAGATCGTGAAGCAGCCGGAGATGGTTTCCGAGCGCATGCGCTCCACCTGCGCCGACGACATGAACAAGATGGGGCTGGAGGTGATTTCCTTCACCATCAAGGAAGTGCGCGACAAGAACGAGTACATCACCAACATGGGGCGGCCGGACGTAGCCCGCATCAAGCGCGACGCCGACGTGGCAGGCGCCGAAGCCGATCGCGACACCGCCATCCGGCGGGCGCTGGCCACCCGCGATGCCGCCACCGCCAAGGCGCAAGCCGACCAGGAACGGGTGCTGGCCGAGACCCTTTCGCTGGCCAAGCAGGCGGAAGCGCAGCGTGACCTGGAAGTCAAGAAAGCGCAGTACCAGGAAACGACCAAGCGGCAGCAGGCGCAGGCCGATAAGGCTTACGACATCCAAACCAACATCATGCAGCAGCAGGTGATCGCGGAAAGCGTGAAGGTGCAGCAGGTGGAGAAGGAGCAACAGGTGAAGGTGCAGGAAGCCGAAATCAACCGCCGCGAGAAAGAGCTCATCGCCACCGTGCTCAAGCAGGCGGAAATCGAGCGTCAGCGCATCGAAACTCTCGCCGAGGCCGAAAAGCAGCGGCTGATGATGGAAGCCGATGGCCACGCCGCCTCCATTCGCGCTCAGGGCCAGGCGGAAGCGGAAATCATCTTCAAGAAGGGCGAGGCCGAAGCCAAGGCCATGAACGTGAAGGCCGAGGCTTACCAGGAGTACAACCAGGCGGCGGTGGTGGACAAGCTCATTACCAGCCTGCCCGAGGTGGTGCGCGCCATGGCCAGCCCGCTGGCCAACGTGGACAAGATCACCGTGGTCTCCACCGGCAACGGCGACGCCGCCGGCATGAGCAAAATCACCGGCGACCTGGCCAAGATGGCGGCGCAGGTGCCCGCGCTCTTCGAAACGCTTTCCGGCATGCAGATGTCGGAGCTGTTCTCCAAGGTGCGTCTGATCGGCGATAAAACGCCCAAGCCGGACGCTCCGCCGCCTACGCTCGATGGCAAGGGACCGGATGCCCCGCCGAAAGCGCAGGCGGCCGGGAAGTAGAAATTCGCTGGCTAGCCGGCCGGTTTTTGCCAGTCAGCTAGCCAGCCAGTCAGCTAGATAGCTAAGGAGGTTTGTCATGGCACTACTGGAACGTGTTTCCACACTGATTCGCGCTAATCTCAACGACCTGATTGACAAGGCCGAGGACCCGGAAAAGATGATCAAGCAGGTAATCCTCGACATGCAGAACCAGCTCCTGCAGGTGAAGACGCAGGTGGCCATCGCGCTGGCCGACCAGCACCTGCTGGAGAAAAAGCAGAAGGAAAACGAAGAGCGCGCCGCCGACTGGATGCGCCGCGCCGAGAAAGCCGTGGACAAGAAGGAAGACGACCTGGCGCGCGCCGCCCTGGAGCGTTCCATGAGCTATCGCAAGATGGGAGAGAGTTTTCAGCAGCAGGTGGCCGACCAGAAGACGGAGGTGGAGAACCTGAAGGCCGCGCTGCACAAGCTGGACCAGAAGCTGGCCGAGGCGCAGACCAAGAGCGACTTGCTGCTGGCGCAGCATCGGCGCTCGCGGGCCGTCACCAAAGCCAGCGAAGCCCACATCGCTATGCGCGAGCACGACCACGGCGCCGGCTTCGACCGCATGAAGGAGAAGGTGACGCGCGCCTCAGCCGTGAGCCAGACCAAAGCCGAGCTCGCCGGCGACAGCGTGGAGGACCGCCTGGCCGCCCTGGAGAAAGAAGACGAGCTGGACCGCCTGCTGGCGGAACTGAAAGCTAAACGGGGAGTAACCGCGTAACTCAAGCGGGTGGACGTCCGATCCCCGGACTGAAGTCCGGGCTTCCACGGAACCCGGGTGCCCCATATTTGGCCGCACTCCACTGCCGCTGATTCCGCCCACAGATCTGTAGCGGCCAAATGTGGGAAAGTCCGTCGGGATTGAAACGAACGGTCGAAGACTTCCCCACATTTGCCCGCAACCCAAGTTTGTCCCAGGTTGAGGGCTCCGCTAGGCGGGCAAATATGGGGCACCCTTCATCAAACTGGGTTAACTGCACTACCATCCGGGAAGAAGTAAGGGAAAATCGCACGAGCGCGGAGAGAAGTAAGGGAAATTTCGACGATCGGAATATCGCGCAAAGCAACCCGGCGCGGCGCTTTTCTGTGGATTTCTCTAAGCTGAAGGAAACAACGGAAGAATATTGGATTGACTTTCCTCTTGAGCAGAGTACAACTCCGATTACCGCCTCACAAAATTTCACTGCACAGAAAGGGAAATCTCTCCTCATGCTCGAACTACTTCGCAATTGCTGGTCAAACGACGAGGGTCAGGACATTGCTGAGTAC
>DASSQB010000333.1:0-3144 GCA_035702725.1 Terriglobales bacterium
TTGAGGTGCAGCCGCTGGGAGAACTGGAGTGCTTCTTTATCGCCGGTGGTGCTTCCACGGCGCCATGGACTTTTGAGGGCAAGCTGCAGACTTACGAACTCAAGGTGCTGCGCTATCCCGGCAACTTTGCGCAGCTGAAGGCGTTCTCCGACCTGGGACTCTTTGAAATCGCGCCGGTGGAGGTGGACGGAGCCGAGGTGATACCGCGGCACCTCTTCCACGCGCTGTTCGAGCCGCAGGTGCAGGCGGAAGTGATTAAGGATGTCTGCATCGTGCGGACACGCGCTGTTGGAATAAAGGACGGTGCGCCCGCGGAAACCACCGTCGAGATCATTGACTATTACGATGAGGCCACCGGATTTTCTGCCATGCAGCGCCTGACCGGCTGGCACTTTTCCATTGTGGCGGCCATGATGGCGCGAGGAGAAACTCCCGTCGGCGCCTTGCCCCTGGAGCTGGCGGTTCCGGGCGATACGTTTGTGCGCGAGGCACGCAAGCGCGGTTTCCACATCACCGAATCCATTGCTGAAAGCGCCAGCCCGGAGCTGGTAGCAAGCTTGGCTGGTTAGTCAGACAATGAGCTCGCGCCTCACGCGGACTCCGGTTTCGCACTGGGGTGTGCGGAGCTGGGGACGATTAGAATCATCTGCATGAAGGTGGAACATTGGGATGCGCAGCGCGACGGTACACTGAACGAACATGCGCTGCGCCGCAAGCTGGAGAAGCTGGGCTACAGCGTCCGTCGCTATACCTACCCACCGGGCACCAACTTCCCGCCGCACACCCATACCGAGGACAAAATGGACGCGGTGGTTTCCGGCCGCTTCCGCATCCGCATGGGCGGCGACGAGGTTGTGCTCGAGGCTGGTGATGCGGTGCATGTACCGCGTGGCGCCAAACATAACGCGGAAGTAGTCGGTGGGGAGCCGGTGGTCAGCCTGGACGCTGTAAAGGTGAGCTGAGTGGCGAATCGGCCGCGCTCACTCTCCGGCAGGTCGACTGAGATCACGATTCCGCGCGCGCTTGTCCGATGGTGGCGGGAGAATCTGCCCCGCCTCGGCCTTACCCGGGCCAGTGGCATGTTCCTCGGCGAAATGTGGGAGTTCCTGCGCGAGGCCACGCCCGGGCGGCGGAAACAGCGCTACGGCGATATTGATTTCGACTGGGATTACCGCGTAGATACGACTTCCGCCAACGTGAGCCGGCGCGCCGATCTGTTGGCGGTGTTGACCGGGCACCGCTACCAGCCAACCGACCCGGCGGTGTTCCATGAAAGCATGCGCAGCCTGGCGATTGACCACAGCCAGTTCCAATTTATTGATCTGGGCTCGGGTAAGGGCCGCACCCTGCTGATGGCTTCAGAGTATCCCTTTCAGCGAATTGTGGGGGTGGAGGCAGTGCCCGTTTTGCATCGCGTGGCCGTGGAGAACATTCGCCGGTATAAGAGCCTGACGCAACGGTGTTTTGACCTTGAGTCGCTTTGCGGCGATGCTCGCGATTTTCAGTTTCCTCCTTGGCCGCTGGTAGTCTTTCTCTTCAATCCACTGCCGGAAGCGGGGCTGCGCTTGGTAATGGCTAATTTGCGCGCCTCGCTGCGGGAGCATCCCCGCCCGCTCTACGCCGTTTACCACAATCCGCTGCTGGAGCATGTGCTGGCGGAGGACGGAGGGCTGCGGCGGCTGCACGGCGATATGCGCTGTGCCATTTACGCGTTTCCATTCCAGTCCTCCGGCTGAAGCCCGGTGCGTTTACTCTCGGGCTTCGACATCCTGAGTACCCGGAATCGCATCGCATTCTGCAACAGGGTGGAAATACTCAGTCCTTTGGCCTTTCCGAGCCGCGGTATATATTGTTCTACTCAGCTTTATTGCTGACACTTGCCTACTTCGTAAAACGCGTTGAAGGTTGCCATGTCTGCAGGCCAGAAAACTCTGCTGTGCATTGATGACCACAAGCCTTCGCTGGCGGGCTGGTGTCTCTACCTGCAGGGCGCCGGATATTCGGTCGAGACCGCCCACGGCGCAGAGGAAGGCTTGCAGTTGTTTGCTACCCAGCCCATTGATCTTGTGCTTCTGGATTACGCCATGCCGGAAGCCGATGGTGGCGAAGTGGCGGCAACCATGAAAAGGATCAAGCCGCAGGTGCGCATTGTGATGTTTTCGGGAGTCTCTGAGGTCCCTCCGGAAGCCCGCGCCCACGTGGACGCATTCCTACAGAAGGGGCAACCACCCAGCGTAGTGCTGCGCACCATTGACGAGTTGTTGCAGAACGACGGCCGCGCCGCCTGAGCTCGATAAGCCCGCCCACCCTCCAGCATCACCCCTCCTCGTGATTGCGGTCACAGCCCCAAGAGACATCGCCCGCTACCATCCCTGCAGCGCGAATGTGCGCGCCAGCAAACCCTTATGAACACCGAACTCTTCCAGGCCATGCGGCAGAGCATTATTGACGGCGCTGCCGACCACGCCACCGAACTGGCGCAGCAGGCGCTGTCGGCAGGCATTGATCCGCTGCTGGCGGTGAACAGTGGCTTTGTTCCCGGAGTGGATTATGTGGGTGAGCAGTTTGCACGGCGGGAAATGTTTCTGCCCGACCTGGTGATGGCGGCAGAGGCGATGAAGGCGGGCATCGCGGTGCTGGAGCCGGAAATGCGCCGCCGTGGCACGCAGCGCGAGTCGCTCGGCCGGGTGGTGCTGGGCACGGTGAAAGGCGACATCCACGAGATTGGTAAAACCCTGGTTGGCATTTTGCTTTCCGCCGCCGGGTTCGAGGTGGTGGACCTGGGTGTGAATGTTACGGCGGAAATGTTCGCTGCCAAGGCGCGCGAATTGAACGCTGACATCGTGGGCGTCTCCTCCTTGCTCACTACGACCATGGCGCTGCAACGCGGCGTGGTGGAGGCATTGGACCGGGCGCAGCTGCGGCCGCGGGTGAAGATCATCGTGGGGGGCGCGCCGGTGACCCGCAAGTGGGCGGAGGAAATTGGTGCCGATGGCTATGGCAAGGATGCCGTGGGGGCGGTGGCGCTGGCCAAGTCGCTGGTGGGCAAATCCAACGGGCACGCGAAATAAGGGAAAGGCAAACTTTCATGCAGCCGAAAATCGAGTTACTCGACCGCGAATTCATTGACCGAATTCTGGGGGA